>CAZQDO010000036.1:3321-14980 GCA_964592085.1 uncultured Anaerolineae bacterium
ATGCTAGTTGAACTAAACGTCAAGAACTTCGCCATTATAGATGAATTACACCTGAGCTTCAGCTCCGGCCTCAACGTCCTGACCGGTGAGACCGGCGCGGGCAAGTCCATCATCATAGACGCCGTGAGCACCCTCCTGGGTGGGAGAGCAGACAGCAGCATGATCCGCTCCGGCACCGACGAGGCGCGGGTGGAGGGGACCTTCCGCCTGAATGAGGTGGCGAAGGAGGCCATTCTGCCCCTGCTGAAAAGGGATGGCCTGGAAGGAGATGACGAGAACACCTTCGTCCTGGCTCGGGAGATCCGACGGGACAGGCGTAGTATCTGCCGAGTAAATGGGCGGGCCGTCACCCTGGGCACTCTGGAGAGCATAGGGCAGCACCTGGTGGACATCCACGGCCAGACCGAGCACCTATCCCTCCTCAGAGTTCGGGAGCACATAGACTTCCTGGATCGCTACGGTGATCTCTGGGCTTTGCGGCGGGAGGTGGCGGACCTGGTGCGCGAGTTGCGCCAGGTGCGTCAGGATTTAGATGCCCTGGTGCGAGATGAGCGAGAGCTGGCTCGCCGGGCCGACCTGTTGACCTATCAGATACAGGAGATCGCCTCGGCCAGCTTGAGGGTCGGCGAGGAGAAGGAGCTTGGCGAGGAGCGAACTCGCCTGGCCAACGCCGAACACCTGATGGAGTTGGCTAACCAGGCATATCACGCCCTGTACGTGGGTGAGAAGGGGCAGTCTTCGGCGCTTGATCTCCTGGGTCAGGTAGCCCATAGCTTAACCGGCCTGGAGAAGATTGACGCCAGCCTTCAGGAACAACGCCAGGTGGCTGAGGAGGCATCCTACCAACTGGAGGACCTGGCCCGGAGCCTGCGGGCCTACCGCGATAGCATCGAGTTCAGCCCGGCCAGGCTGAGTCAGGTTGAGGAGAGGCTGGACCTCATCTACAGTCTGAAGCGCAAGTATGGCGACTCCATCGCCGAGATTCTGGCTTTCGGCGAGGCGGCCCAGCATGAGCTGGATGGGATAACCCACAGCGAAGAGCGGGTGGAGGAGCTGAGAGCGCGCGAAACAGAGCTCCTGCGGCAGATCGGGGCTTTGGCCTCCCAGCTCTCGACCCAGCGGCGGACGACAGGTGAGCAACTAGGAGAGGCCATCGAAGCAGAGCTCAAGCACCTGGGCATGGAGGGCGCGCGTTTCGGGGTGGCTATTGAGCAGAGAGAGGCCGAGGACGGCGCCTGGGTGGGGGAGAAGCGGATGCGATTCGGTACCACAGGCATGGACCGCGTGGAGTTTCTCATCGCGCCCAACATCGGCGAGCCGCTGAAATCCCTGGCCAGGATCGCCTCCGGGGGAGAGACCTCGCGCTTGATGCTGGCTCTCAAGACCGTCCTCTCGGCGGCCGACCACACCCCGACCCTCATCTTCGACGAGATAGACGCGGGCATCGGCGGGCGGGCCGGTGGCGTGGTGGGTCAGAAACTTTGGAGTCTGACCGCTGGGACAGGCACCGGCGGCGCAGGCCACCAGGTACTCTGCGTCACCCACCTGCCCCAACTGGCCGGCTACGGCGATGTCCATTTCAGGGTGGACAAGGGGGTCTCCGGCCAGCGAACCGTGACCACAGTGCAACAGTTAACCGCGGAAGATCGAGTCGAGGAACTGGCTGGTATGCTGGGAACTGTTACCAACTTGACCCGCCGCAGCGCGCAGGAGTTGCTGGAGGGGGTGGGCAAGGTGAAGGGGAATAGGGGTAGCTTGTCGTCGAGCTAATGTTGTGGTATACTCAAGTTGATCTCCCTCGTTAAGGCGAATTTTCAGTAGGAGGTGATAAAGGAATGGCTAGAGTGCATGTGATCTCTCCAGATGAGGCTCAATTCTTAACGTTGATACGAGAATTGCCTGGCGAGAGGGTCGTCGAACTCATCAACCTGGCAAATGCTATGAAGGCCTCTGCTGCTGAGAAGAGAGAGGGAATAGCAGCGCAACGTCTGCGGCGATTGCCAGCAAGCATGATCAGAATGATGGAGGAAGGCAGGCTGCGTATTGCCCATTATCCCATAGAGGACCTTGATGAGAAGTACCCCAAGCCGAAGATGGGTCTGAAAGAGTTCAGGGAATCTTTGTCTAGAACTCCGATACCCATTGAGGAATACATCCGACAGGAGAGGAGCAAACGGTGATCGTCTTTCTCTTCGATGCCTCCGCCATGGCGCGGCATTACTTTGCCGACATCGGCACGTCGAACATTGATCAAATCATGGCTTATCCTGAGAGCATCGTTGCCTTTCCCAGCATCATCAGGGTTGAGGTTGTCTCGGCTACAATCTCTGCACATAACGAGAGGCTGATTGACGGAGAGCAGTTGGATTTTGCCATCAACTCGTTCATCAGGGATATTCAACTGAGCGAGGGGTTAGTTGAAATAGAGCTTGCTCCCAAGCATTTCTCCGAGGGCATCGAGATGCTAAAACGCCACAAATTGGTGCCCAGGGGTATGGTGGGAACGGGTAAAGCAGGCCTGGGCGGTGCTGATGCTCTCTATCTAGCAGTAGGTTTGGACGTATCCCGGGAGCTGAAGCAGGATGGGGATAGATTGATCTTGGTCACCTCTGATTGGGCCCTCTATAGCGCTGCCTTGGACGAACCCGATTTGGAGGCGTTCCATTTCTGGACATGCCAGTGCAGTACATGCGGGAACGTCCGCATTCCACAGAAGGCGCAACGAAATGTGTGTCCTCGCTGTGGCAAAGCCTGTGAGACGTGTAGAAGAGACATCTGCGACAGCCGAGATGTGGTGAGCTTCCCCACATCTCGGGAGGCTTGAACCTGGAATCAGGGGGCGCTGGAAGGCAACTAGAGGCCATTGCACAGGTTGACAAACTTTCTGTGACAAACTAAAAAGCGGCTCTCCCTGGGCCCCGATTTCAGTCTGTCCCGACGCATTTCAGCGGCGGCTAGGTCCATTCTACGAGTGGCCAGAGTCACCAGGACTTACGATACCGCTTTCGAAACACATTGTAGCAGAATTCTATTTGATTGTCAAAACCACCTGACGGTGGTGCGAAAAGGCAAATCCTCCAGGAGTCTGTAGAACCAGAATGAGGAAAGACAAATGACTACACTAGTTATCGGCCTTTACATTGCCTGCAACATTATCGCCAACGTCACTGCTTCCAAGCCGGTGATGATCAGTGGCCTCTTTGTGCCGGCCTCTGTGTTTATCTATGCCGTCACCTTCACCCTTATTGACTTGATCAACGAGCGGCTGGGCAAGGAAGGGGCACGACAGGTAGTCTATACGGGCTTCGCAGCAAACCTCTTGCTGGCAGGTTACTCCTGGTTTGCTGTTGCTTTGCCGTCCGCTCCGTTTTATGAAGGACAAGAAGCCTTTGCCGGCGTGCTAGGCTCCACTCCCCGCATCGTCTTCGCCAGCCTAGCTGCCTACTTGGTCAGTTCCCTCATTGATGTACAGTTTTTCGCCTGGTGGCGGGAGCGAATAGGGCGAGGGAGGTGGATGAGGGTTTTGACTTCGAATGCTGTCTCGACCTTGGTTGATAGCATTGTCTTTATCGGCGTCGCTTTTTGGGGTGTGCTGCCGGTGTTGCCGCTGATCCAGGGTCAATACATCGTCAAGATGGCAGTAACAGTGGTTAGCATTCCGCTGATTTACCTGATCCGGCGGGAGCGAGCCTCCGTCAGAGGGGAAAAACTTGACTTCTAGCACTCCACAGCTTATAATCAGGACAGGCTTCAATCAGGTGTTCAGAGAGGGGCTTACATGAAGCACTATTTGCTTATCCTCTCCTGCTCTCAGAGGAAACGGAAAGATCCCGGGTTCTTGCCAGCAATTGAGAGATATGATGGAGTGAATTTTAGGGTACTTAGAAAACTGAGGAGAGAAGATGCATGGCCTGATAACTTGGAAGTGTTGATCGTTTCAGCCAAATATGGTCTACTGAAAGAGAATGATGAAATTGAATATTACGAGCAGAAAATAACTGGAGAAAGAGCAATCGAACTACAGGATTCTGTGGGAGGAAAACTTGGTGCCATTGTGAGAGATAAAGGGTACCAGGAGATCTTTGTAAATCTAGGCAAGGGCTATTTGCCTGTTTTGGGTGATTGTGAAGCTTTAACTGATATGAAGGTTGTATACGCATCTGGAGGGATCGGCCGCAAGATGGCACACATGAGAAAATGGATACTCAAGAAGGGACATATCCAATGAAGATAACCAAAACCAGCACCAGAGAGATTGTAGTCGATGTACCTCAGCTTGAATGGAGTGACTACACTACGGGAGACCATAACCTTAGTGACATTCTAAGTGGACAATCTATGACTATGGGGCAAGTTAAAGAGACATTTACGCCAGGCGAGATCGTGTATATTGGTGAAAAAGAGGGATTTCTCTTTCTGATATCACGAGACCGAGAGGAAAGATCCGTGTATCTCAAAGGCGATACAGCTCTGAAATTAGTGTTCCAAGAACTGTGGGATTCCTTGCCAGATGATATCGAAGTGAGGTTTGACTAATGAGGTCTTCAAGGCTAAGTCTCAAAGAGTTCATAGCTCAGTTTCCACTGGCCGGCACATGGGAGGTAAGCTACTCTGACGCAACTCATATTCCTTCGACTGACCAAGATAGAGGAACCGTCAAGCTAGGAAATATAAGTATCGATTCTGCCCCCGATGAGGTCAGAGAAAACGTCAACCCCTTTAGTTTCCTGCTCGATTCGCGGCAGGAGATCGGGAAACGCTTTCAGGACGTTTGGTCGGCCGGAGGAGACGGTGATGATGACACAAGAAAGATTGCCAAAGAGCAGGCCAAAGCATACTCTGAGACAGTCTATAGTGGGGTGTCTGAAACCCTTGCTAGAGTGGGAATATGTCCACCGATAATCGACCCAAGAGACCTGGAAGCGTTGGGGGAAACGAAAGCCCTGATCTTCATTACTGATACCAATGTAATCCGTTGGGGAATCGTTTCCTACCTAGCTAACATATTTGAAGACAAACCTATATGGGTGATTGTACCAGTCGTATCTATGCTTGAGTTACAAGACTCTTCAGGGAGAGTGAAATGGCTTTCATCTAAAGCTCCGAAAGATAGGAATTACACGTATGTCAAAAACAGGCCGATGAGCACTTCATCTACTCGCGAATTGATGTTGCTCAAAGGTAGAGTGCCGGTTGAATTTCTGGAGGTTCCTCCTGAACTGCTTAGATACTACAAGGGTACTGATAAGATCCTTCAGGATCGATTGATACTTGAGGGCATCAAGCAAATCATCAAAGAAAAAAGTACAGCCGAAAAGATGTGTCTTCTATCAGGTGATGTTGACATAGTAAGATTCGCCAAGCTTGAGAATTTAGAAGCGATATATACAAACATACGAAAGCCCGTAAGTTCAGGAGAGAAATTCTATTCTGTCCGATATGATGTCTATAAGAAAGGATTTATCGCTTGCGGGACGCACGAGTTCCTGTGGGATTTGACCCAGGTCTTTAGCTTCATAAAGCTAAGGAGCACTCAATCCAATAAGACTATCACGTTGGAGTACTATTTTCAGGGGAGAGGTGTAAGAGATTGGGAGGATGACATCCTTGAGGTGACAGAACTGGATGATGAATAACAGACAACGCAAGGCCATATCGGTCAGACCCGTTCAGTGGAATCGTTTGCTAGATGCCATTGAGCTGATCGATGGTCAGGACAGGGTTAGTATAAGGATTTTTGAAAAGTATATGGGAGTCTCCGCCGCTCAAGCGCAGGAAATTGCCAGGGTGCTGCATAATACTGGCCTTGTAGAACGAAGGGGCTCGGAACTAGTGGCGCAACCCCGATTCAAGGATTTCGTCCGCTTTTGGGAAGAAGGAGATCTGGATAAACTTAACCAGCTTCTACAAGACACTTACGCCCCATATAGTCGTTTCATTGAGTTTGTTAAGGAAAGAAAACGAGTCAGAATCCCCACTAAGAAGCTTGCACAAGAGGATTTTGAACGGGTAACACAAGAACTAAAGAAGGCATTAGAACCATATGGGCTGAACCCCGCAAGCTTCAATATACTTCGCCGATTTGCCGCTTATCTAGGAGCAGTTCATGTGTCCAACGGCTATGTTCATTTCGCTGGGAACAATCCTGGTCAAGAGAATTTTGAAAAAGCATTACTGGAAGAGTACGATTGCCGCAAAATTCGCGAAGGATATGCCAGCATGGGCGAAGTGGCTGATGCTTTATGCCAGAAGCTTGGAATCTCTTTGTTAGCTTTCGATAAGTACTTCAGAACCTTCTATGATAACAACTACGATCGAATTAGGACCTCTAGCGCAATAATGGCAAAGCCAAAAGGAGAGCATTTTGTTTTTTTGCAAAAACGAGGCGCTCTAAACCGGTTTGATCGTAGACGCTTAGTTGATGGAGTGAACGTCTACCAAGCAAACATAAAAGCTTTCAAGGTGGTGGCAGATGAAAGGTAGATACGAGGACAGGTATTACGAGGAGCTTAAGAGCGGCATTGGTGAGGGGCTAAGAAGGCCCAACCCTTTTGAAAGGTATGGTTTTCTGAAGAACCCTTTTCCTAAAGCTGGTGACCAGACCGCCGAACCGTGTTACAATCAAGATGACGTAAAAACAGCTTTCAAGGACAAATTCCTATCCTTCGCCCAAAGTGAGGGGCAAACCTCCCACCGCCTTCTGATTCTTGGCGACCACAGGGTGGGCAAGACCAATTTTCTGCTCTATTCACAACGCCAGATTTCAAAGCTTCAAAACGAGGGAGTGCTAGAGGGTTTTGTTCCCTTGTATATCGTTGTGTCTTCTGACAATTTTCTTAGGGACGTGCATCGCTCGCTAATTGTTGAGCTTGAGAATAGGGTATTCCTGGTATTCTTTGAGACTATTTTGAGGAACTATGAAGGAGCGCTTTTCCAAGATAGTAGCGACTTCAAACGAGCGATAGACACAATAGTCAAGCCTCTCCAACCCAAGCTCCAAGAAGGTATAGATGAGACAGATGTCCGTCGTTTCGCAAAGTGGTTCAGCGGGGAAAAATGCACCCAAAAGGAGCTTCAAGCACTGGGAGGCATCTTTTCCAGCATAGATACGTCCTCGCTGGCAATTAAGTACTTTAGAGACTTCGTGAACTTGTCCCGCCGTCTTGATGTATTCAAAGGGCTGATAATACTCTTAGATGAGTTCGAGTTAATCTTTGGCAAAGCCGTCACATCATCTAAGCGAGCTCGGTATCTTCAAGATTTGCGGCACTTCATTGACACAATGCAGGTAGGGACCCTACTGGTCGTAGCAAGTCTCCCCGCAATTCTCACAGATTTTCAAAGAGACTACCCTGCATTGAAGAACCGGCTGGGTGATCCTATAGAACTGTCTCCTATTCAAGATAAAAAACAGGCGGTGGGATATGCGCGGGCATATCTCGATTTCGAGAGGGCTATCTTCCTGAAGCAAGGCGGAGAAGATAGGGACTACGATGACATCATAAGCGAGAGTGAAATTGCATCTACATTCGAAGAAGTTCAAAAGGAATATCGTGGTCGTCAGGGTATGTTCTTTGACAAGTTGCACAACAAAGTCGAAGAAAAGGTTAGGGAGCAAGGAGGAGCACGGTAATGCTCTATTTCGTCCCGGACTGGGTTGATAGAATCGACCCAAACTATGATTTTGAAAGAGATGAATTCTCCAGAAAGGGAAAGGATCGATATTCCCATGACATTTGTGCTCATGAGATATTCAATCCCCCACCTTATGATGGGATTTTAGTTAGCTTAAGTGTAATTGAGGCAATGCCACCGGCAAGAAGGGAATCGGCGAGGAAGGGAAGTGTCCGTAAACATTTGAGGATAGAGGATGAGCGCTTAAAAGACTTGATAATCATGGGCGACTGTGGAGCTTTTAGCTATGTAAACGAGGAAAAGCCCCGTTACAGTGTTGATGAAGTCGTCAGTTTCTATGAAGAAATGGATTTTGACTGGGGTGTTGCCCCCGATCATCTTATTGTCGATCAAGTATACGAGATCAACTCCGAAGGAGAATATGAACTTGATGAGAATGGAAAGAGAAAGACGAGACGGCTAACAGACGAGGAAAAGAAAAAGCGAAGGAGGATAACTCTGGACAATGCCAGTGAGTTTCGGGAAAGGGTTAAGGAGAGGGGGCTCCCCTTTACTCCCTTTGCGTCTGCGCAGGGATGGGATGTAGAGTCTTATCAGGATTCTGTGTGTCAACTCATTGACATGGAATACACCCACATTACCATTGGTGGTATGGCAAGAAGAACTACGAATACCATCAAGAGAGTGCTCTCGGGCATCCATCAAATCATATTGGAAAGAAAGCTAGGGGATAGCATTAACCTTCATCTTCTGGGAGTAGGACGCCTGAGTATTCTTGAAGACCTCGTGAAGAACGGAGTAACTAGTTTTGACAGTGGATCATTTTATCGCAATGCGTGGACGAGAGAGACTCACAACTACTATTGCAGCAATAATGGTTGGTACGCAGCGATTCGCATCCCACAGGCGAAGCGCAGTCGCATGCGAATAGCAGCTCAGGCCAAGAATATCCCCCTGAAAACGCTGGAGGCAATGGAACAGAATTCTTTGGAAGCGATAAGGGCTTATGATCGGGGTGAGATCGATATGGAGAACGCCCTGCTAACAGTGCTCAAATATGACCAACTTCTGTTCAGGAATGGTGTAGACGGGAGATTAGAGGAGATGTACAGGAGGACGCTCAGAGATAAGCCATGGAAGCAATGTGGGTGCGAGATATGTAAGGGGAGGATCGGAGTAGATGTGATAGTTTTTCGAGGGGGAGATAGAAACAGGAGGAGAGGGTTCCACAATTTGAAGATGTTTTATGAAAAGCTTCAAGCTGAGCTGCAAAGATTTGATAACGGCTCCTAAATCCTCTGGCGGAGACTCGTTACCGTAACAGGGGCAGGATGAGAAGGGGCATTGCCAGGAGAAACGATGCCCCTTTTGTATTCCGGGACGTAAACCGCTCAAAGGGTCCCCCTGATTGACGAGGAAGATTCTGGCAAGCTCAGTCAAGCCGTCAGGGGATGGGCTGTCGAGGGGGGCGGCGCCCTTTTTGGCAAGGGATATGCTTTATGCTATAATTGAACCCAAGAACTCCAGTGAGCAGAGGAGGCCAGGGATGAGAAAGCTGATTTTTACCGAACAACTGATCCGAGAAGGGGAGATGATTGTGGCCTATTGTCCGGAGTTGGATGTCTCCAGTTGTGGATACACTGTGCCTGAGGCCAGGAACAATCTGCAGACAGCTCTTCGCCTGTTCTTGGAGGAAGCCTCCAGAATGGACACCTTAAGAGACGTCCTTCTCGAAGGCAGATAGAATCAGAGAGGGGCATCGCCAAAAGAAGTGATGCCCCTTTTTCGTTGGCAGGAAGGTTCGCAAAACCCTCACGTCTCCGCCACAACAACATCATGGTCCGGACAGTGTGGCTGTTGGGGTCACAGAAGTCCAAGAATCTGGTGAGCAGGCAGAGGGTACTGCACCACGCAGGAGAGCGATTACGAGGTATAGCGGGAGTAAGGGAGGGTGAGGCGAGGAGAGCCAGGTCAGGTGTCGGTGGTAGCGGTTGCTTCTCGGACCAGGCAGGCCAGGGTGGTCAGGTTGAGCCAGACGTCGGCCTGAAAGGTGAGTGCCTTTCCTTCTGTAAGTGGTGGGTAATGTGCCGTCCAGGCCGTAGCGGGCCACCACATAGCAGAGGCGACCTGGTAAGCACTGTACCAGGTAATGAAGGGCCTGTTCCACTGCTGTCGCTTCCCACGCCAGGGCGGGATCTGACCCCGCCAGCGACGAAAGCCCGTCACTGGGCACCAGCGGCGAATGGAAACGAGAGTGCACCTTCACCGCTCGCCAGACGTGACGCACAATGCAAGGCCAGGCGTAGGTGGAGAAGGCCGTGCCATGCTTGGGGTCGTAGCCCTGAATGGCGCGCCAAAGGCCGATGCGGCCCGCTTGTAGAGCCTCAGCGAAGGGCAGGTCGCCCAGCACTTGTCGGCGCACCACGGCCTGGACTAGGCCATCGTGACGGATCATCAGGGTGTCCAGGCAGGCGCGACATCCCGCCTGCGCCTGCTGGAACAGGGTGACCTCGGAGAGGACGCCGAGGCCACCTATTGTGTGGTTGTGAATGTGCATAGGGCACCTCCTCGAAAGGAGGTGCCCTATTCTCCTACAGGTTCGCTAAAATCCGGAAATCTGCAAGCGAGAATCTTGGGGTTGATTTCGCCACCCCGTTTTGCTTCGAAAGCCCACTACATCCACTCTTCCCAATCTCACCAACCTGTTGTATAATGTAAAGTAAACAAAGGAGAATCCTGGTTCTGGCTTGTCCAGGTTAGGGAGGTGTTTGATGAAGGTGATGGCTCTCATCCTGGCCGGTGGCGAGGGCAGCCGGCTGAGTGTCCTGACATCCAAGAGGACCAAGCCGGCCGTTCCCTTCGCGGGCAAATACCGGATCATTGACTTCACCCTGTCCAATTGTGTGAACTCCGGCATCTACAACGTGGGCATCCTCACCCAGTACCGGCCTCGTTCGCTGAACGATCACATCCGCATCGGCCGGCCCTGGGACCTGGACCGCATGAACGGAGGCGTTCAGCTACTTCAGCCCTACCTGGGAAGAAAGGACATGGACTGGTACAGGGGCACAGCCGACGCCGTCTACCAGAACCTCAACGTCGTTCGCAGGTACAGGGTGGGCCAGGTATTGGTCCTCTCCGGCGATCATATCTACAAGATGGATTACGGCCCCCTGCTTCGCTTCCACGAGGAGAAGGGCGCTGACTTAACCGTAGCCGCTATCAGGGTGAAGCCTGAGGAGGTGCGCCGCTTCGGTATGCTGTCGGTGGACGAGGATGACAGGGTAGTGGGTTTCCAGGAAAAGCCGGCCAATATGCAGTCTCATGGCCCAATCACTAGCCTGGCGTCCATGGGCGTCTACGTCTTCAACCCCGACGTGTTGGGGCAGAGGTTGGAGGAAGACGCGCGGCGAGAGACATCGAGCCACGACTTCGGCAAAGATATCATCCCCCACATGCTCGAGTTGGACGACCAGATCTATGCCTGTCCTTTCAGCGGCTATTGGGTGGACGTGGGAGCCGTCCAGGCCTACTGGGAGGCCCACATGGACCTCCTATCGGACGACCCTCCCTTTGACCTGTATGATCCAGACTGGATCTTTCACACCCGCAGCGAGGAGCGACCTCCGGTCAGAGTAGATACGGAGGCGACTATCGTCAAGAGCCTGGTCTCTAATGGCTGTGTCGTTGGGGGGACGGTGGAACATTCCGTGCTCTCGCCAGGGGTACAGGTTGGCCCAGGGGCGCTGGTTCGTCATTCCATCGTTATGACGAACACCACCATTGGCGAGAGGGCCGTCGTTGATCGCGCTATCCTGGACAAGAACATCGTGGTGGGCGCTCGAAGCCACGTTGGCTTCGGCGACGATTACACCCCTAACGAGACACAGCCCGACCTCCACGCAGGGATCACGGTGGTGGGCAAGAACACCGCCATCCCTGCAGGGATCAAAATAGGCCGCAACTGCTTCATCGCCTGTGACCTACAAGAGAGCGACTTTGATACCGACCTTATCGCCAGCGG
>CAZQDO010000036.1:15080-20430 GCA_964592085.1 uncultured Anaerolineae bacterium
GAGGAGGACATCGTGAAACTAGAACGTTCTGCTGGTTTGCTCTTACACCCCACGTCATTGCCAGGTCGCTTTGGCATCGGCGAGATCAGCGAAATGGCCTACCGATGGGTGGATACCCTCGTCTCGGCTCGGCAGACGGTCTGGCAGGTCTTGCCGCTGAGCCCGACAGGCTACGGGGACTCGCCTTATCAGACGTTTTCGGCCTTTGCTGGCAACCCCCTGCTGATTGACCTGGCCCGGCTGGCCCACGAGGGCTATGTCCCGCACGAGGCTCTGGAGGAAGCGCCCGCCTTCCCCGAAGAACGGGTTGACTTCGGCCCCGTGATCACCTGGAAGAAGCCGCTCTTGCTGGGAGCATACCAGCAGTTTGCGGCCAACGCCGATGCCGCTTCGCTAACAGCTGAGGTGGCTGCCTTCGACTCCTTTTGCGCCGAACACGACGGCGTCTGGCTGCACGATTACGCCTTCTTCATGGCGCTGAAAGACCATTTCGGCGGAGGAGGGTGGGGCCTATGGCCGCCTGAGCTCAAGCGGCGCGAACCCGCTGCCCTGGCCGCGTGGGGTGAGCGACTGACCCCTGCCATCCTGGCTCACAAATTCATACAATACCAGTTTTTCAAGCAGTGGGGCGAGTTGAAGCGCTATGCTAACCAACGCGGGATCCTGATCTTTGGCGACATCCCCATCTACGTCTCTTACGACAGTGCCGACGTCTGGGCGCACCAGGAGTTGTTTCCCCTGGACGAAGATGGGCATCCGACGATAGTGGCGGGCGTGCCCCCCGACTACTTCAGCCCGACCGGCCAGTTGTGGGGCAACCCCCTCTACCGATGGGACGTGATGGCGGCCCAGGGCTACCAGTGGTGGATCGAGCGAGTGCGCATTGCGCTGCACCAGGTTGACATGGTGCGTATTGATCACTTCCGGGGCTTCGAAGCGTACTGGGAGGTGCCGGCGAGCGAGAAGACGGCCGTCAACGGGCGCTGGGTGAAAGGGCCGGACGCGGCCCTCTTCGAGGCTCTCTTCAGCGCGCTGGGTGGCCCTTCGACAGGCTCAGGGCGTGGCGTGCCTATCATCGCCGAGGACCTGGGTGTGATCACGCCCGAAGTGGAGGCGCTGCGTGATGGGTTTGGATTTCCAGGGATGAAGATCCTCCAGTTTGCCTTCGACGATGATGCCACCAACCCATATCTTCCCCACAACTACGAACGCAACTGCGTGGTCTATACCGGCAGTCACGACAACGATACCACTCACGGGTGGTTTGCGTCCGCGCCTGAGCCCGTGCAAGCTTTCTGCACAAGCTACCTTGGCTACATGCCGGATGACATCGCCTGGGCATTGATGCGGTTGGCAGCCTCGTCCGTTGCGGCCCTGGCCATATTTCCCGTGCAGGACGTGCTCAGTCTGGGCAACGAGGCCCGCATGAACATGCCCAGCCAGCCGGCGGGAAACTGGACCTGGCGTTTGCGTGCCAGCCAGTTCAGCGAAAATCACGTGGCGCGGTTGGCTGAGCTTGCGGAAACGTATGGCCGGGCGAGAAAAGCTGCTATTGATGAAGGGGAAGCATGCTCTTAGCCGGTGACATCGGTGGAACCAAGACCAACCTGGCCATCTTCTCGCCCCAGGCCGGGATACGAGCGCCGCTGGCGGAGGCAAGATTCCCCAGCGCCGACTACCCCAGCCTGGAAGCAGTCGTGCGGGAGTTTCTGTCTCAGGTAGATGTCAAAGTGGAGCGGGCCAGCTTCGGCGTGGCCGGACCGGTGGTGGCCGGTCGGGCCAGCATCACCAACCTGCCCTGGGTGATGGATGAGGAGCAACTCCGGGCCGCGTTGCACCTCTCGTCCGTCTGGTTGCTGAACGACCTGAACGCCATCGCCCACGCCGTGCCCGTCCTGGAGCCGTCCGACCTGCACACCCTGAACGAGGGCCAGCCCACTCCTGACGGAACCATCGCCATCGTCGCACCGGGCACGGGTCTGGGAGAAGCCTTCCTCACCTGGGACGGGTCGCGCTATCGCCCTCATGCCTCGGAGGGTGGCCACGCCGACTTCGCACCCAACACCCCCCTGGAGGTCGAGCTGCTGCGCTATCTTCAGGCGCGCTTCGAGCACGTCAGCTATGAGCGGGTTTGCTCCGGCCGGGGACTGCCTAACATCTACGCCTTTCTCAAAGACAGCGGCTATGCCAACGAACCGGCCTGGCTGGCCGAGGAACTGGCCGCAGCCGACGACCCCACGCCCGTGATTGCCAATGCCGCCCTCTATAGCGAGAGGCCGTGCGAGCTCTGCGTGGCTACCCTCAACACCTTCGTCTCCATCCTGGGGGCGGAGGCGGGGAACCTGGCCCTGAAGGTGCTGGCCAGTGGCGGCGTGTATCTTGGTGGCGGCATCCCGCCACGCATCCTGCCCGCCCTGGAGCAGGAGCAGTTCATGGAGGCCTTCCGGCGCAAGGGGCGACTGTCAGACGTGTTGGCAAACGTGCCAGTGCACGTCATCCTCAACCCCAAGGTCGCGCTCCTGGGCGCGGCCTGCCATGGGCTTGAATTGTAGGGAGTTAGCACGGGTAAGGAATCGGGGCTTTCAGGCGTCTTTATATTGAGAGCGATCCAGACCTTGGAGGTTTTCAGATGCGATTTCGTCAGCAAAGCAATCGGATAGTCAAGGCGATCTTGTCAGCAAAGGCACTGACGGAAACCTCCGAGGTCTTAATTGGATGTTGAAGGGAGAAATTGGCATGACCAAGATCAGTCCCTCTGAAATCACCCCAGAACACGTCTACGTATCCCGGCGTAAGTTCATGGTGGGCATTGGCGCTCTGGCAGCAAGCTCTTTGGTGCTCAGCGCTTGCGGAGGGCAGGAACCTTCACCGACCCCGCCACCCGCTGAGCCTGGCCCCACCAGCCCTGTGTCTCCCTCCCCGACTGTCAGCACCGATGAGCTGGGGGATCACCTCACGTCCTTCGAGGCCGTTACCAACTACACCAACTACTACGAATTCACCACCAGCAAAGAAGGTGTGGCGCGCCTGGCCCAGGATTTTCAGACATCCCCCTGGACAGTGGAAGTAGGAGGGCTGGTTCATAAGCCAAAGACCTTTGACCTGGACGATCTGCTCGCGTTTGCCCAGGAAGAGCGCATCTATCGTTTGCGCTGCGTGGAAGCCTGGTCTATGGTCATCCCCTGGGTGGGCTTTCCCCTGGCAAAACTGCTCGAAGAGGTCGAGCCGATGTCGGGAGCCAAATACGTGCGCTTTGAAACCCTCTACGATCCAGAGCAGATGCCCGGCCAGAAGAGCGGCGGGTATAACTGGCCCTACGTGGAGGGATTGCGCATGGATGAGGCCACGCACGACCTCACCCTGCTGGCGACGGGTCTTTACGGCAAGTCCCTGCTGTCCCAGAATGGCGCGCCCGTGCGGCTGGTTGTGCCCTGGAAATACGGCTTCAAGAGCATCAAGTCCATCGTGAGGATTGACCTGGTGGAGGAGATGCCCGTTTCTCTGTGGATGGCCGCCGCGCCCCACGAATATGGCTTCTACGCCAATGTGAACCCCGATGTATCCCACCCGCGCTGGTCCCAGGCTACGGAGCGCAGGATCGGCGAAACCAAGCGACGCGAAACCCTCCTATTCAATGGCTACGCCGAGGAAGTGGCTCACCTCTACTCGGGCATGGACCTGAAAGAATGGTACTAATGCGCAAGCTCAAGACGCGCTGGCTGCAAATTCTGACCCACGTTGCGGCACTGTTGCCGCTGGCATGGCTGCTCTGGGCCTATGGGCAAGGTTTGTTCTTCATAGATCCCGTCAAGGAAATCACCACCCGCACCGGCAAAACAGCTCTGATCTTGCTGATTCTGTCTCTGGCTTGCACGCCCGCTTATACGATCTCTGGATTCAAACAGGTGCAACGTTTGCGTCGCCCTCTGGGGCTTTATGCCTTCCTGTACGCCGGCCTCCACTTTCTGACCTTCGTCGGGCTCGATTACGGATTCGATCTCAATCTGATCAGGCGGGACATCCTGGACCAGCGCTATGTGTTGGTGGGATTCGCTGCCGGCCTGATTTTGCTACCCCTGGCGATCACCTCCACCCGGCGTTGGCAGAAACGACTGGGCGAGAACTGGAAGCGGCTGCACCGACTGGCCTATCTGGCGGGCGTCCTGGCCATCGTGCATTTTGGGTGGCTGGTCAAAGACATCCGTGAGCCTCTGCGTTACGGTGTCGTGATGGCTTTGCTGCTCATCGTGCGCATCCCGGCCATTCGAAAGGCTCTGAGCAATGCCCGCCACCGGCTCAAGGCAGGAACTGCGCGAGGGGGCTTGACATGACGGCAAAAGAACGCTACAATGTTGGTGACATGTCGATCTACGACATTTCGCTTCCGATCTCCGAATCGCTCGTCGTCTGGCCTGGTGATCCAGCAGTGAAGATCACCCAGCCCTCTCACCTGGACAAAGGCGACAAGATGACCCTCACTCGCCTGGACATGGGCGCGCATACCGGCACCCACGTGGACGCGCCCGCTCACTTTATCCCAGGCGGGTTGGGAGTGGACGCCCTCGACCTGAACGTGCTGGTAGGGCCGGCCCTGGTGATCCAGGCGCTGGAGGCCGATACCCTCTCGGCAGACGTGCTGGAGCAGCTTCCGATTCCGCCCGGCACCGAGCGCGTGCTGTTCCGCACCCGCAGCTCCGACCGCTGGGCCCGTGGAGATCGGGAGTTTGACGAGGACTTCGTCGCCATTACGGAGGACGGCGCGCGCTGGTTGGTGGAGCGCGCCGTCCGGCTAGTGGGCGTGGATTACCTGTCGGTCGCGCCCTTTGACGAGCTCGCATCCACGCACCAAATTCTGCTGCGCGCTGGTGTTGTCGCCGTGGAGGGGCTGAACCTGAGCGGTATTGTCCCAGGCGTGTACCAACTCGTGTGCCTGCCGCTCAAGATCGCAGGCAGCGACGGCGCGCCCGCGCGTGTGATTTTGATTGATCCAAGCGACACGTAAACTCAGTATATTACTTTGAAGCAGAGCGGACTCCCATGCCCGCGAACCGGCGGCGTGGGAGCCGCCTCTGCTGGGAATCCGTGATGTACTGAAATTGAGAAGACCCGGAGAAGACGGAGGTGAAGAGCCATGATTGATTTTGGCCGGGAGGTGTGTGGCAATCTGGCATTATCAGCCGGGCGGGAGTGGCTGGTGACCAACGGCATTGGCGGCTATGCGTCGGGAACCATCGCTGGTCTGCTCACCCGCCGCTACCACGGCTTGCTCGTCGCTGCCCTCAAGCCGCCGCTGAAGCGCACCCTCTTGCTGACCAAGCTGGACGAGACGGCCACCTACGACGGCCATGCC
>CAZQDO010000037.1:0-20347 GCA_964592085.1 uncultured Anaerolineae bacterium
CCTGAAATCTGGCCCTGATCGCAATATTTTAAGCTTGGGGATGGCGGCTAAAAACGCTCTCCCCCTTCCCACTGATTGGGAAGGGGGAGAAAACAGAAAGGAGGTGCTAAGGGCAGCCTGCGTTTCCACAGCCCAGGGCACTCAGGGCGACAAAACGCCGCAACACGTCACGCGAGCGCCACAGAGATGAAAGACGCTGCCCGATCAGCAGTTAGCAGGAGAGGTTCACGATGCACGGTGGAGGAAAAGCCTCGCCTGGACATGGTGAGTTCTCCACCTGGCAGAATACCTTCAAGCAGGCGCAGCTAACCCGCCGCTCATAGGGATAGACCGACACGTCCCTCAATGAGCCGATGTGGAATCACGGTAGTCGGCAGATCCGACTTCACCCGGCATGGGGCCCTTCGGCAGATCTCGGCGTCAAGCCGCACACGACAAGCCCCGGACTCAGATCAAGACCGAGGATGGAGACAACCAGCAGTTGCCCGCAATCCCCCCTGAGCAACCCCGGATTCCACCACCACGCTCAGCGACGCAGGAAGGCCGGAATGTCTATGTCTTCCCTGTCGAAGGCGCGCACCGGGAACTCGATGGCCCGCTTGGTGACGGCGGGCTTCGGCCGTTCCGTCACGTCGAATCCCGTGGCGATGACCGTGATCTGGATCTTGTCCTCCATCTCAGGGTCAATGACCGCGCCGAAGATGATGTTCACCTCCGGATGCGCCGTCCCCCTGATGAGCTCCGCCGCCTGGTTGACCTCGAAGAGGCTCAGATCCTTGCCGCCGGTGACGTTGAACAGGATCCCCCGCGCACCGTCAATGGTGATATCCAGGAGGGAGCTGGAGATGGCCTCTTGTGCTGCCTCCAGGGCCCGGTTGTCACCGCTGGCCCGGCCTATCGCCATCAACGCAGCCCCACCCTCGTTCATGATGGACCGCACGTCGGCGAAGTCCAGGTTGATGAGCCCAGGCACGGTGATCAGCTCCGAGATGCCCTGGATGCCCTGGCGCAAGACATCGTCCGCCACCCTGAACGCCTGCTGGATGGACGCCTTCTTGTCCACTATCTCCAACAAGCGGTCGTTGGGGATGACGATGAGGGTGTCCACCTCCCCCTTGAGCGACTCAATGCCCTCCTCGGCCACCTGCTGTCGGCGATTGCCCTCAAAGGTGAAGGGTTTAGTCACCACGCCAATGGTCAAGGCCCCCACCTCTTTGGCGATGCCGCCAATGATGGGCGAGGCTCCCGTCCCGGTTCCACCGCCGATGCCAGCGGTGAGGAACACCATGTCCGAGCCTCTGAGAACCTCGTAGAGCGCGTCGCTCGACTCCTCGGCCGCCTTGCGGCCGGTCTCAGGATCGCCACCTGAGCCCAACCCCTTGGTCAGCTTGTCGCCGATACGGATGCGCTGGGGGGCATCGGATAGCACCAGGGCCTGGGCATCGGTGTTCACAACGATGAACTCCACGCCCTGCAGCCCCTCTTCTATCATGCGGTTGACGGCGTTGGAGCCACCGCCACCCACACCCACCACTTTGATCTGAGCGAAATTTTCCACTTCCTGTCTGCCTTGCATGTTTTCGACCTCCTTGCTAGCTTGCATGTTTTCGATAAACAATCAGAAGAAACCAGGTTTTTGGTTGATGAAGCGCCTTCTCGTATTCCAGGAGACCCAAGAGAACAACCCGGTTTCTATACCACCCGAATCAGACCTCAACCCGGCAGAAAAGCCCGGAGCCACTCGACAATTCGCTGCCACAGACCAACCGGTCTCTCAATAGGAACTGGGTTGGCTTCCTCGCGCAACCCCCAGAGCAGCAGGCCAACGCCAGTAGCATGGGCTGGATTAGAGAGCTCGTCCACCAGACCCTGCAAGTCACGAGGCATCCCAATCCTCGTGGGCAACTGCAATATGTCACGGCCCAGCTCCCTCATCCCTGCCATCTGCGACGCCCCACCACAGAGGACGACGCCGGCCGGCAACAAACCGTCGTAGCCAGAGCGCTTCACCTCTTGCAGCAAGAGGTTGAATATCTCCGTCGCCCTGGCCTCAATGATCTCAGAGAGAAACTTGTAGGAGACGGCCTGCCATGAATCCCCACCGAAAACGGGCACGTCAATGGTCTCATTGGCGACGACGCCATCCAGCCGAGCGCGACCATATTTCTCCTTGATCTCCCTGGCGGTGGAGAAGGGAGCGCGAAGCCCGACCGCCACGTCGTTGGTCAAATGGTTGCCACCGATGGCCAGCACCGCAGTATGCCAGACGCTACCCTCGATGAAGATGGCCATGTCGGTGGTGCCCCCGCCGATGTCCGCCAGAGCTACCCCCATCTCCCGCTCGTTGTTGGTCAACACCGCCTCTCCCGAGGCCAGGGGTGCCAACACCAGCTCGTCTATTTCGATGCCCATCTGGTTGATACACTTGACCAGATTATGGATGGAAGTCGCCGATCCGGTGATGATGTGGGCCTCCACCTCCAGGCGGAAGCCGTGCATACCCAGGGGATCACGCACTCCATCCTGCCCATCTACGACAAATCCTCGGGGCACGACGTGAATGACCTCGCGATTGTGGGGGATGGCAATGGCCAGGGCCGCGTCCAGCACACGACTCACGTCGTCCTGATTGATGCTGTGGCCCCTGGACACAGCCACCACGCCCCGGCTGTTGAAAGACGAGATGTGAGCGCCAGCAACGCCAACGTGAGCACGTTCGATGGCATGGCCAGAGACACGCTGCGCCTTCTCCACGGAGGCAGCGATGGCTTCGGTGGCCTCATTGACGTTGACCACCACCCCTTTGCGCAGTCCCTTCGACGGAACGACACCTACCCCCACGATGCGGAGACCGCCCCCATCGTCCGTCTTGCCCACCAGGGTACAAACCTTGGTGGTGCCAACGTCAATACCTACAACTGTTCTCTCCAAAGCACCCACCTCTCTACAGACAATAAGTCATAGCTCAAAGGAAATGACGGCGGATAATGGCCAGGTTATCAAAGAGGCGCACGCCGAAAGCCACGATTGCCGCATAGTAGAGCTCGACACCCAGGCGGTCGCCTACGAAGGCCAGAAGCCCAGCCAGGAGAGCATTGGCACAAAAGCCGCTAATAAAAACCTTATTGTCGTATTGGCCTTCCAGTTGAGCCCGTGCCGCGCCCAGGATCGAATCCGATGCAGCCAAAATAGCCAGGGCAGTGTAGCGCGAATACTGGGCAGGTATGGTGATGGACAAGAGATAGCTAATGATAACGCCAACTAACAAACCGATGATGGGCAACCACATATCCACTCGCCTGGAAGCTCGTTCTTGTTGCAAAAACTGCGGGCAAATATCCGGACTCCCAGCCAATGAAAGCAACCTGCGGGAGGGTATCCACTCGCCTGGTGACTAATAACTGTAAACAGGGCTCTCTGGAAAGCGCACGTCCACGTACTCTGGCTGTATCCCACTGACCCCAAAGTCTCGCCTCAAGGCGTTCAAGACAGCGACTCTCCCTGCCATGTCGCCGGTGCCGAAGTAAACGGGATACCCCCACTGATCAAAGATCAACCCCTCGGCCTCGGAATACTGAAGTGAGACCGTTTCCGGGAGAAGCCGCCGCAGCTCCAGCGCCGATACGACGATCCCAGGATCAATGTGGTCGCCAACTTCAAAGGGGCCTGTCCTCAAGTCCTGGATCACGAGCATCCCTTCCGACTCACCCTCCAGAAGGAGGATAGCGCCTTCATCGTCAACCCCATAGCGCATCCCATCCCTTTGCCAGATGACCTGTGTCCAGCTCTCCACCACCTCAATGCTCACGCGATTAGGCAGCCGGCAGGTGACTCTAGCCTCCTTGATCTCCGGCAAGCTGTCTATGATGGCAGCCTCCACCTGCCTGGGTTTGACCCAGAATATGCTCAACTCGTTCAAGCCACTGGCGTCGTAGATCTCATCGCCATGAACAAACTGGTTGCCCTGCACTTCAGCATCGTAGACATAGAACCTGGAGGTGGCGAAGAACTGACGGATGAACAGAGTCAGCACCGCCAACAGGAAGACGCTCAGCAGCGTGCCCTTTCTGATTTTGATCTGCCCGAGACTGACCAGGGACCTCGGCGCCAGCCTGGCGTTTGGCTTGACGATTTCGTAGGCGTGATTTCGCTTGCCCTTGGAACGCTTCTTCAGCGTCGGTTTTCGCTTCGATGACTTGCGGGGCATGGCAATTCCCTGGCGACCGATTACGGATCACTTTGTTCCGGACTATAGGACGTTTCCGATCTTCTGTTGTCGGCATGACGCTCCAACGCCAGTTCAATGAGCCGATCAATGAGCGCCGAGTACGAGATACCGCTGGCCTCCCACAGCTTGGGGTACATGCTGATGGGCGTAAACCCCGGTATGGTGTTCAACTCGCCGAGGTAAAGCTCATCCGTATCCTTGTCCAGGAAGAAATCCACCCGCGCCATCCCCGCGCAGTCTACAGCCAGGAAAGCGGCGATGGCCAACTCCTGGATCCGTCGAGTGAGCGCCGGTGTCAGGTCGGCCGGTATGACCAACTCCGATCGGTCATCTATGTACTTGGCAACGTAGTCGTAGAACTCACGGCAGGGGATGATCTCCCCCGGCACCGAGGCGATAGGCTCGTCGTTGCCCAGGACGCTGACCTCGATCTCCCGTGCGTTCACTGCTCGCTCGGCCAACATCCTGCGGTCGTAGCGGGCCGCCAGTTCCAGGGCCGGAGCCAGCTCACTGCGTTGGCGGACTTTGGAAATGCCCACACTGGAGCCCAGGTTGGCCGGCTTGATGAAACACGGATAGCCCAGCTCTTCCTCGACGAGTTCCATCATGGCCTCAGGATCCTGCTCCCAGCCTTTGCGCTTCAGCGTCAGGTGCTCCACCACGGGCAGCCCGCAGTCCCTGAAGACGGCCTTCATAGCAATCTTGTCCATCCCCAGGGCCGAGCCTAACACCCCCGCCCCGACGTAGGGTATATCGGCCAGCTCCAAGAGGCCCTGCACCGTGCCGTCCTCCCCGTAAGGGCCGTGCAAAACGGGGAAGACGACGTCAACCTGCGGAAACCCGGTTTCGCGAGTGCCTGGCACCAGGTCGCGCCTATCTCTGAGAACCAATTCCTGCGTATCGGAGTCCGCCCGTTCTGCATCAGCTACTTCGGCTGGACTCAGTACAGGTATCTGGGCAGCGGCGACTGGCCCTCCAGCCTGTAGCAACTTCATCGGTTCCCCGCTGGTCAGCCAGCGTCCCTTTTTTGTGATGCCGATGGGGATTACGTCGTACTTCCCTCTGTCCATGGCATTCATGATGCCCTGGGCAGAGACCAACGAGACCTCGTGCTCGCCAGACTGGCCTCCGAAGATGACGCCCACCCTGAGTTTCTCAGCCATTCCACTCCCCTATCTTTTGCTCAGCCTGGATCGCCAGATCCAGGCCAAAAGCGGGGATTTGGCAATCCCCTTAGAGCGATTTTAGCTCCACTCCCCCACCAGTTCGATCTCCAGCTCCAGCTCAGCGCCAAATTGCTCCCGCACCTGCTCCTGAGCCAGATCAATGAGGGCCTTCACCTCAGCCGCTCTGGCCCCGCCGAGATTGACGATGAAATTGGCGTGCTTGGGCGAGATCTGTGCCCCCCCGATGCGCGTCCCCTTGAGGCCCGCCTGCTCGATCAGGAATCCAGCCGGGTACTGCTTCGTCCGCTTGAAGATGCTGCCGACGCTGGGCTCCTTTGGCTGACTTGCCTCCCGTCGCCGCGTGTAGTCGGCCATCTTCTCCGCGAGGGCCTGGGCAGGCTCCGGCTGCAACACGAACTCCGCCGAGAGGATAACCTCCTGGGCTCCCCCCGCTGCGCGTTCCTTGAACCTGCTCGTCCTGTAGCCGAAGCCTATCTCCCTGGCGGACAACTGGTGCACCGTCCCGTTGGCAGTGAGCACGGTGGCCTTTCTCGTCACATCGCCGATGTAGCCGTTGTAGGCTCCGGCATTGCCCACGATAGCGCCTCCCACCGAGCCGGGGATGCCCACCGCCCACTCCAGTCCTTTCAGGCCCCGCCGCGCGCTCTCACGGGCCAGGTCTGCCAGTAACGCCCCACTCTCTGCGCACAAAACTGCGCCGTCCTCGAACCATAGCTCCTGTCCTCCATTCTCTATGACTAAGCCGCGAATGCCCCTATCGGACACCAGGATGTTGGTGGCCCGGCCGACGATCAAATAGGGTATGCCATGCTCTCGCGCCAGCGCGACAACCTCTACCAGATCCTGGGTGCTGGTGGTCACAGTATACAAATCGGCCGGGCCACCGATGCGAAAGGAGGTGTGAAGGGACATAGGCTCATTGAGACGCACCCTGTCACCCAGGATGTTTGTCACCTGTTGAAGCGCTTCTCTCTTCGACCGCAATCTACCCGATCTCTCCGCCTTACTGGCCGCAACGACTTTGAGAGGAATGTCCAATCCCTGATTCCGGCTTGGACTTGGCAAGCCAGGCTGAGCAAGATCAGGCGTACTGGTATCTACCACCACACTAACTCCCCCCTGACACGTTCTTCCCTGAAGGCCAGCAGGAGCCCCCCCATCAAGCCCAGTGCGCCAGCCACACCGATATTCCACACCTTGTTGGGGTGGATGGGCTCCTTCGGTTCCATTGCCGAAGCGATCACCTTCGGCTCAGCAACAAACTCTTCATCTTGCATCTTGTCGGCCAGGGCCATGTAGCTCTCTTCAGCTTCGACCCTGGTCACGATCAATCTCTCCAGTTCAGGTCTTTTCTCCGCCATGATCTTTTCCCGTTGAGAGACGTCGGCGGAGAGTTCCTCAATGCTGCCAGTCAGCCCCTCTTCTTCAGCTTCAAGAGCCGCAATCGCGGCGTCTAGCGTTTCCACCGCTTTCGTGGACAACTGGTCCATACTGGCCGTAATGAGAGCTTCTCTTCCTTCCAGGATTGAGACGATCGTGTCGAGGATGGCCACTTGCTGACTGGGGCTGATATCCTCCGTGGGGAGGGAAAGCGCCTCGGCATCTATCCCCATGGCCGATTCGGTTGATCCGCTCTCCAGGAAATCTGTGATCAGCGAGGTCATCAGCTCAGGAGAGGCCATACTGCCTCCCCGCTCGACAGCGTCTCTGAGCTCCTTTGCCTCTTCGAGCGCCGCCTTGATGTCCTCCGTGGTGGTCTCATACTGTTTGATGATCTGCTGATCAACTTGCTGCTCCAGGAGCAGAACCTGGATCGGAAGCATGTCACCCTGAGACTCTTTCGACACCTTTTGCAAGAGGTTAATGACAAAAGGAGAAACCGTCTTCGCAGAAGCGCCGGTATCCCCTCCCCTTATGGTGGCTCTAAAAGTCTTCGCCTCTTCGATGTTCTGCTTGATGCCTTCGTGTCTGACCTGGTAGGCGGTCAACCGCTCTTTGTCAGCTTTCAGGTCCTCTTCAGCGGTGCCAAATCCAAAGAGTCCAAATCCATACTCCTCCTCGAAGGCTTTCAGCGCCTCATTTGCCGCCTCCAGGTTCTTCTCCGCGGTTTGGAGTTGCTCGCCCTCCTTCAACTGGGCTGCTGAGATCTGCACAATGGCAAAATCCGCCCAGGTGTTGGCGATGAGCGCGCCTTTCTGCGGTGTATCCGCGCGCGCCGTGATTCGGATCATGTTCGTCCCCTCGGTCACCTCGACGTCGTGGATGATCCCTTCGGGCACCTGCCCTCCAGGGAAAATGGGATTCCTGGTGCTGAGGGATGCGATCACCTGCCCTTCAACCTCGCTGCTCTTGATCAAAGAGACAATAGGTATTGAGGGGCTCAACTCTGGCACAGAGAGAATAGCCGTGGCCGCATAGGTGGGAGGTATGAAAAGATTGATGATAGCTGCCACGAGCATTGCCAGCAGAGTGAGCACCAGGATCAACCCCAAATGTCTGGCGATGGCGTCAAGAACCTCATTAATGTCCATCTCCTCTCCTCCTGACTGACACTCGCTGTCGGTGGGGCAGATCAGCGAATCCACTGACTCCTATTGGGGACCCAGGCAGGACGTTCGTCTCGCCTCATGTGACTTCTTTCACAAACCCAGTTCATCAATAACTTGTTCCACCTCATCCATGAATTCCTCAAGAGTCACCGGCTTTCGACCCTCTGCACTCGCATTATGAAACCCAGGATCAGCAACAGGGTGTCTATGCCAAACACCGCCGAGTTCATCGCGAGCGAAGATGCGTCGCCCAGCTTGGATCAAAACGAGATTAGTAGTGTTAAACCGATCGTTGCGATAGACTTGCACAAAAAGCTCTCGATCAATGTAGAGACGCACCTTCAACATCATTCTGCCGAGGTCAAGGATCTCCACACTGGCGATGTAACGACGAGTGATGGCTACCCTATCGAGCTCAGCCAGAAGCGATTGAACGGTGTTCACTGCAAAAGTCCCTCCAACCGCTCAATCTCTTCCTTCATCTCATCAATGCCGGTGATAGCCAGTTCCCAATCGAAGTAGTCTTGCTCCACTTCAAATGCCATAGGAGAGCTCAACCGCTCTGCCCTAAACTGCTCAAAGGTGCTCTGGTACTTCTTCCCGAAGCAGCGATCCATCGTCTGGTACTTCAGCAGATTGCGGCGAGCTTGCAATAGGAGGAGCTTAGCAAGGCTCTCCTCAAAACTCCTTGAAGGCATCAACCTCTCCACACTTTGTTGAAGAACCATCTCGTTAATACTCATCCTTTTCCTCCAACCCGACCAAAATGTGTTCTCCGACTTTATATCCATCCCCTGCTCCCAAAGTGATGAGCAAATCACCGGCCTTCAGACGGCTAAGCAAATGATCGGCGGCCTCATTCAGGCCAGGAGTGTAGCGGGCGTCGGGATGCTTCATGCGGGCCACGATATCGGCCGCGCTCACTCCCAGGTCGTCGAACTCACGGGCGGCATAGATGTCGGTGACGACCACGTGGTCGGCGTCGGCGAAGCTTTCGGCGAATTCGCTCATCAGGGCTCTGGTGCGGCTGTAAGTGTGGGGCTGGAAGACGGCCCAGATGGCGCGCCCCGGGTAGCGTTCCCGCGCCGCACGCAGGGTAGTTCGTATCTGGGTCGGATGGTGGGCGTAGTCGTCAATGACCACAATGCCATCTACCTCGCCCTTTACCTCAAAACGCCGCTGTACCCCGCGATAGCTTCGCAGCGTCTCTTTCGCCCCCGCCAGGTCCAGCCGGTCGGCGACGGCGAGCACCGCCAGGGCATTCTGCACGTTGTGCAGGCCGGGGATGCGCAGGGTGAACTCGCCCACCGCACGCCCATCGTGCAGAGCAACGAAGTCGTGCCCGCCCAACTCATTCGCCCGGATACCTACCGCTCGCCAATCCACCCCCTCGCCCAACCCGTAGGTGATGACCTCGCTCCCCTGAGTTCCTATGAGCTCCCCTAAGATCACCCTCGTTCTTTCCTCGTCTCCACACCCGATGACGCACCCATCAGCAGGCACCAAATGCACGAACTGTCGAAAGGCCTCCACCAGATCCTCCAGCTCAGGATAGCAGTCGGGATGGTCCATCTCAATGTTGGTAATCACGGCAATCCTGGGGCTCAGGCCCAGGAAGGTGCGATCATACTCGTCGGCCTCGATGACGAAATGCTCTCCCCGACCGGCTCTGGCGTTCGTCCCCAGGTTTTCCAGGATGCCGCCGACGATGAAGGTCGGATCCAGGCCAGCTTCGGTCAGAAGCAGGGCGATCATGGCCGTAATGGTTGTCTTGCCATGAGAGCCGGCCACGGCGATACCCAGGCGGCCCTCCATCATGCGTCCCAACACCCAGTCCCGCTTGACGACCGGGATGCCCCTGGCGCGGGCAGCGGCGATTTCAGGATTGTCCGCTGGTATGGCCGAGGAGACGATCACCAGATCCGCATCGCCCACGTTCTCGGCCCGATGGCCCTGGTGGATGGTAGCGCCCATGTCAGCCAGGGCATCGGTGATGGGCGAGAGCTTCAAATCGGAGCCAGAGACACGCCCACCTTCTTCCAACAGCACTTTGGCGATGGCCGACAGGCCGATGCCGCCGATACCCACGAAATGAACATGACAATTAGAAACCAGGTTTCTCTCCACAAGCTTATCGGGCGACCCGCATGATAATCAAGAAGAAGATAAAGAAGATCAGAACCGGCTCCTGAAAGGCCTCGGGTACCACATTGAACAAAAGAAGGGAACGGAGCATCTGAGCCAGAGGGCTTAGATCACCTTTGTAAAGCCCTATCAACTGGGTGGGATAGTCATATTTGTCCAGGTAGTACCAGATGGTTCCCGCAATCAGGTATCCGTTCAACAAGCCCACCATCAGGTTAAAGAGAACCCCCACCCCACCCTTGGGCGCAGAGCCGCCAAAGGTGAGGGTCTCTCCATGGTAGGAGATGAAGACCATGAAGACCATGATCAAAAGGTAAAGGAAGCACCGGATCAAGTCACTCCTGGGGTCGGTGGTGGCGAAAGCGCCAAAAGCGCCCGGCGAAACCTTAACGGCCTTGCCCAGCATCATATCCATCATCTCCCGCTTCTCTAGCCATTGGGAGATGATGTAGATGGCCACGAAGACGGCGGTCGTAACCCCCAGCTCCTTCAGAAAGCCTCGCACCAGGCCGATAGCCCCGAACAGGAGAAATATGACTATCCACAGTACCTCTATCGGCTCCAATAGCCCAATCTCCTACTTCTTCAAGGACGCGCTCCGCAGACCGAAGACGATCAGCACGACCACAAATCCGATAAACACGAAAAACAGGTTTTCGTCCAGAAATCCAGAGACGTTCCCGGTGGGCAGTCTAATAACCGTCACCTTCTTGGGAAAGGCCTGAGGGATCACGAAGTTGGCGATCAAGTAGCCATCCATCAACCCCGTCGCCAGTCCCAATAACCTCGACAGAAAAGATAGCTTGGGATAAATCACCAGAGGCCCAAAAGGAACCGTCTTACCGGAAAGGACCCTGTTGCCCACGACATAGGCCAGGATGACCAACAAGACAAATATGATCAATTTGAAGAGCAGCTTCTCACCATCGGTTTCGATGAAGGGAGGAAGCCCACTTACTTGCCCCCAGACGGCAGTAGGGTCATCGGATGCCATCCCCCCTCGAACAGAGAACAAGATCATCTTGTGAAGCTTGTTCGTCCAGCGTATGAGAAACGATTCGCCCCACCTGATCACGATGTAGGCCATGATGATGCCGATGGTAGTGATGACCTCTCGCGCCACGCCGCGCAGAAAACCGATCAAACCAAACAGGCCGCCAATGGTCACAAGGAAATGCACGTTGGTCAAAGTCATGGCGATAACTCTCTACATCATTTCCGTAAACTTAATGCTCGAAGGCCCGTCCTCGGGCCGCCAATAACGCACCCGGGGACGGGTGACAGAGTCTTATATCAAGACTGCGATCTGCCCAGTTGCTGAAGCTCCTCGGCGATACGCTGAGAGGCATCCGGCCTGGCCAGGCCCCGTGCTCGCTCGCTCATCTCGGCCAGGGCCTCCTCGTTACTGAGCAACTCCGAAATAGTGGGCAGCAGCTTTTCCCCCAGCTCGGCGTCGGCGATCTTCACCGCAGCGCCACGACGGACCAGGTAATCGGCGTTGAGCTCTTGGTGCTGGCCAGCGTAAGGGTAGGGCACCAGGATGCTGGGCAGGCCCAGGGCCGGAAACTCCCCCAGAGTCGCCGCCCCAGCCCGAGCCACCGCCAGGTCCGCCGCAGCCAAAGCGCTGGGCATCTCCTCGTGCAAATAGGCATACGCTCGATAGCGGTTTCGCAGCCGCTCAGGCAACTGGGGACTGCTCTCCATCACCCCCTCGGCGTCCAGATGGCCACAGACATGGATCACCTGGCAAACCTCCAGCAAGCGCTCCAGGCACTGGCTCAAGGCCAGGTTGATGCTGTGGGCACCGCGGCTACCGCCGAAGACCGTGACGGTCTTCAGGCCCTCCTCCAGGCCAAAAACTTTTCTTGCCTCAGCCCTGACACTGGTAAAGAACTCGGCCCGCACAGGGTAGCCCGTCACCACGACCTTGCCTGGGTCGAAGTACTTCGCCACCTCCGGAAAGGAGACGGCAACGCGCTTCGCCAAGCGGCTCAAGGCACGGACGGCCAGACCCGGCTCCAGGTCGGGCAGTAACACCAACAGTGGCACTCGACGAAGCCAGGCGGCTGTGGCCACGGGCGCGCACACGTACCCCCCTGTGACCAGAACGACGTCGGGGGAGAAATCGCGCACGATGCCCAGCGATTGGGCGAGTCCCCCCATCATTTTGAAGAGGTTCCTGGCTACAGTCCAGGGCGCTAAGCCACGCAAGCCCCCCGTCGAGATGGCGGTGAAAGGCAACTCCCCATTTTGCGGAAATCGGCTGACAATCCCCTCCTCTACTCCGCCCGGGCTGCCCACGTACAGGAAGTTGCAACTTGCCGCTTGCTTCTTTAAGGCTTCAACGACGGCGAGATTTGGATAGACGTGGCCGCCCGTCCCGCCGCCCGAAATCATAATGCGCAATCTCCTCCGACCTTTCCGCCACAGTGCCCCTGGAGATGCCCAGGAGCAAGCCGATGCCGGTCATGGACACGGCCAACGAGGAGCCACCGTAACTGATGAAGGGCAAGGGTATGCCCGTGAAGGGCAAGGTGTTGGTCGTCACAGCGACGTTGATCAAAGCTTGAAAGATCAACCAGCAAGTCAGACCCGTAGCCAGAACTGTGCCGAAATCGTCCGCGGCCTCCAGAGCGATCTGGAAGCCCCGATAGGCCAGGGCTGCAAAGAGCCCCACCACCAGCAGGCAGCCGATCAAACCCAGCTCCTCGCCCAGCACGGCAAAGATGCTGTCGTTGTGGGCCAGCGGCAGAATGCCCAGCTTGAAGTCCCCGTTCCCCAGACCGACGCCGAATAACTCTCCAGCCCTCAGCGCCGACAGGTTCTGCTGAACGTGATAGTTCACTTCACCACCAAAAAGCGACGACAGGTAGGCCTGGATTCTTGCCACCGCATGGGGCGATCGGCGGATCAGAAAGGCAAAAGTACCCCCGCCCACCATGAAGCCGATAACCAATTGAAGGATGTCGGCGCCGGCGACGAAAAACATGGCTATGGCCGTGACCACGATGAGGATGGCGGTGCTGAAGTCGGGCTGCATCACGATCAGCCCCGCCACCACCCCGATGAGAATGGCGAAGGGAACCAGGCCATAGGTCACCACTCGCAGTCTCTCCCCTTTGGACGAAAGCCAATCGGCGACATAGATGATGATGATCAGCTTGCACAGCTCGCTGGGCTGCACCGATCCCCCAAAGAAAAAGCGCACCGAGCCCAGCCTCTCTTTGCCCACGATCAGGAGGAGTATCAACAGGAGCAAAGTTCCGCCCATCATTGGAACAGAAAAGCGTCGCCAGGTGCGATAATCAATGCTCATCATCACGATCATTCCGGCCGTGCCCAACAGCGCCCAGAGGATCTGCCTGCCGAAGAAATAGGTCGGCTCATCAAATACGGCATAGCCAAAGGCAAAGCTGGAGCTGTAAACCATCATCAGGCCAATGAGGAGCAAGCTGGCCAGGATGATAATCAACGGGTAATCAATCCTCTTGGTGAACTCTCGGCTGTATACTGCCATCTCTCTCCTTACTTCCTGCTAGGTGGGGCAGGATGCCATCTTGCCCTACGACGAGAATGGATCAAAGAGCCCTCACCAGCTCGCGGAAGCGCTCGCCTCGCTCAACGAAATCGCTGAAGGCATCGAAGCTGGTGCCGCCCGGCGAAAGCAACACCACATCGCCCGGCTGCGCCTCCCTCGCCGCCGACTCAACCGCTTCATCCAAAGTCTGACAGCGATGAACAAACTCCCTCGAAACTCGAAACTCAAAATCCGAAACCTGTATCGCTTTCTCAATGATGGGGGCCGCCTCGCCGAACAGGATCAATCGCCGCGCTTTCTGCAGCGTGAGCCGCGCCATCTCATCCCAGGGCAGGTGCTTATCGCGCCCCCCAGCCAGGAGGACGATGGGCTGATCGAAGGATCGCAGAGCAGCAACAGTGCGTTCCGGCGAGGTGGCGATGGAATCATTGTAGTAGCGCACCCCGCCCACCTCTCGCACCAACTCCAGGCGGTGCTCCACCCCTTCGAAAGCGGTGGCCACGTCAGCCATAGCCTGCTGAGAGGCGCCGGCGGCAGCCGCTATGGTGCAGGCCGCCAGAACGTTCTCCAGGTTATGTCGCCCCAAAAGCTTGATCTCGTCTACGGAGCAGATCCACTGTTCGGTATCCCCCACTCTTAAAATGATCTTGCTCTCTCGCAGAAACGCCCCCTCCTCCACCTCTTCGTTCAAGCTAAAACTCAGGATTCGAGATTTGAGATTTGAGATTTGAGATTGGATACTGGATATTATTGAACTTCGTGCAAACAAAGGAACACTCGGCACCTCAAAGACGCGCGAATTTGACTGGGAGTGTTCCGTTATCAACACGAAAGTCAATAGGTCGTAGCCCAGGACAGCCACATTGCCCGGCCGCTGAAAACGCAGAATGTTGAGCTTGGCCTGGGTGTAGGCTTCCATAGAAGGATGGCGGTCCAGGTGGTTCGGTGTGATGTTGAGAATGGCGGCAATGGGCGGACTCCACCCCATGATCTCCAGTTGGAAGGACGACAGCTCCATCACGACCTTGTCGGTCGGCGCGATCTCTCCCAGGTGTCCGATGAGGGGTTGGCCGATGTTCCCCCCTACCCAGGTGCGGAAGCCACTGGCCTTCAGCATCTGGCCCACCAGGCTGACGGTGGTCGTCTTGCCGCTGGAGCCGGTGATGCCGACGATGGGCGCAGGGCATAGCTCGGTGAACAGCCTGGTCTCGCTGCTGATGGGGATGCCCCGCCTTTTGGCCTCCGTGACGATGGGAGCCTCCAGCGGCACGCCAGGACTGATGAAAAGGACGTCGATCTGGGCTAGGACCTGCCCTGGATGATCGCCGAGCACAAAGCGGATGGGCAATCCTTTTAGCTTTGTAATGTTCTCCTGTAGCTCCTCCTCGCTTTTAAGATCGCTGACCGTAACGATGGCCCCTTGCTCGGCCAGGAACCTGGCCAGTGCCGTTCCCTCCCGCGCCAGTCCGATGATGGTGGCTCGCTTCCCCTCGCAGTTCATGCGCCCCCCCACTCACGTCGCTGGCGGCGGGTTGCCCCACAGCGCCAGGGCCACACCCAGCATGGCCGCCAGGATGGCCATTAGCCAGAACCTCTGCACCACCTGTGTCTCGGACCAGCCTAAGAGTTCAAAGTGGTGATGCAATGGGGCCATCTTGAAGAGGCGCCGGCCCTGGCCGGTTCTGATCCTGGTAAATTTGAAATAGGCCACCTGCAATATGACCGATAGCGTCTCGGCCACGAAGACGGCGCTAATGATGGGTAGGAGCAACCACTGCCCCGTCATCAGAGCCACCACCGCCAGGGTCGCCCCCAGCGCCTCCGACCCCACGTCGCCCATGAACAAATCGGCAGGATAAGCGTTGTACCACAAGAAGGCCAGTGTGGCTCCGGCCACGGTGAAGCAAAAAGCCAGCAGCCAGCCCTGATCCTGCAAGTAGGCGATGATGCCGTAACAGACGAAGCAGAGAGCAGCGATAGAGCCAGCCAGGCCATCCAGCCCATCGGTCAGGTTGACGGCGTTGGAGTAGCCGACGATGAAAATCACTGCGATAGGCAACCACAGAAGCCCGATGTCTACTTTTTCGGCTATCCCCGGGACGGCCACGCTATGCAAGTCGGGAGGGCCAAAGTGCAGGACGAGGGCCGTGATGATAGCCAGCACCGACTGGAGGACCACCTTCCACCGGCCCAGGATTCCCTCGCCATTGCGATAGCCTCGTACTCCGGCCCAGTCGTCCAGGGCTCCCATGAGGCCAAAGCCGAGCATCACCCCCAGCGGCACCAGAATGGAACGACCGAGGAAAAAGGCCCGCGCCACACCCAGCCTGTTCAGCATCGCCTGACCCCAGGAAGTGTCAGTCAGCAACTCAGCAAAACCCGCGGCCAGGGCGATGAGAAAGACAGGCACTAAGATCATCACCCCCCCCATGGTTGGGGTGCCGGTTTTCGTCTGGTGGGAACTGGGGCCATCCACCCGGATCTGCTTGCCGATGCGGTGGCGCTTCAAATAGGTGATCAGCGGGTTGCCCCAGACAACGGCGAATAGGAATGAAAAGGCACCAAGCGCCAACGCATAAGCCATGTGTCAAATCCCCACTTCCAATTGGTCATTGGGTCATTGCTTCGACGATCTCTTCCATTTTCATGCCGCGAGAGCCTTTTACCAGAACGATGTCGCCAGGAGCGATGATCTCGCGCAGACGGGCGATGGTCCTCTCGTTGTCTTCCTCCATGAAAACCTTTTCTGCTTCCATGCCACAGGCCAGAGATGCCTCAGCGATGAGTCGTCCACGCTCTCCCACGGTGATGAGCACAGCCACCACATCCAGGACCCGGCGACCGACCTTTCGATGTCCTTCTTCTTCGTAGGCCCCTAGCTCCAGCATGTCACCCAGCACGGCGATCTTCCGTCCATCCAGTTCCTCAATCAGGTTGAGGGCGGCGATGGAGGAGGCAGGGCTGGCGTTGTAGGTATCGTCCAGGATAGTCGAGCTTCGCAGACCGGGCACTACCACCAGGCGCAGTTGCGCCGCTCCTCGCAATCCATCTATGATCTCCTCCCACGATTGGCCTTCGACCAGGCCCACGGCAGCAGCAGCCAGAGCCGTATGCACGCTATGCCGCCCCAGCACTGGCACCTTGGCATAAATCGTCTCAGAGCCGTGATGGAAACGGAAGCGAATGCCCTCCAGTCCCTGGCTCTCGATGTCGTTGGCCCACAGGTCACAGGTTGGGTCCAGACCGTAATAGAAGACCTCGGCCCCGGTCTTGGCCGCCATCTGGCGCACCCAGGGGTCGTCGCCATTGAGGATGGCCACGCCTCCCGATGAATAGGGGGGCAGCGCTTCCACCAGCTCTGTCTTGGCCTGGGCGATGCGCTCGATGGAGCCCAATCGCCCCAGGTGGGAAGGGCCCACATTGGTAACGACACCGACGTGGGGACGGGCGATGGTCGCCAGCTCCGTGATCTCGCCCAGGTCGTACATGCCCATCTCTAGAACGACCCGCTGGTGACTCGGCTCCAGCTTCAAAAGTGTCAAGGGCAGGCCCGTTTCGCTGTTGTAGTTGCCCTTGCTCTTCAGGGTACAAAAGCGCTGACTGAGAACACCGCCGATCATCTCCTTGGTGGTGGTCTTGCCTATGCTGCCGGTGATCCCCACCACGCGAGGGGTGTGCTTGCCGCGCCACCAAGCGGCCACTTGCTGCAGGGCCTTGAGGCTGTCCTCGACGAGGAAGCAGATTGGAAGCTGGATATTGGATATTGGATATTGGAATGATGACTGTCTCATATCCAATATCCAGTATCCAATATCTAATTCTTTCTCCACAATAGCCGCTATCGCCCCGCGCTGGAAGGCATCGGCAACGTAGTGATGCCCATCGTCACACTCGCCCTTCAGGGCCACGAAGAGACTGCCGGAACACGCCAGGCGCGAATCTATGTCCGCATCGGTCAGCTTCTGTTCCAGGTTAGGTGGCCTCTGGCCGGTGAGGCCCTCCACCAAATCAGCAAGGGTCAGCCCTTCGACAGGCTCAGGACATTGCATCGGATCACCTGCTAGCCAGTCTTACGTTGTCGGGCGGGACATCCAGCAGCACAAACAGGCGTTCGGCGATGACCTTGAAAACGGGAGCCGCCACCTCCGCCCCCCACGGATCCAACCGCGGCTTGTCTATTTTTACCAGGACGACGAAGCGGGGATCGTCGGGCGGAGCATAGCCCACGAACGAGGCGATGGTCAGCTCCGGGTCATAGTGATCGCCAACGGGTATCTGAGCCGTTCCCGTCTTTCCAGCAATGTCGTACTCCCGCACAATGGCCAACTCCGTTCCCTTTTCCACGGCCTCCACCAGCATATCCGTCAGCTGCTCGGCCGTCTGGTCGGAAATGACCCGCCGTACAACGGTGGGCTGAGTAATAGTCACTTCTTGGCCGTCAACGATGCGCTCTACGACATAGGGCCTCATCAGAAGACCCCGGTTGGCCACTGCCGCCACTGCCGTGATCATCTGCAACGGCGTCACAGCGATCCCCTGCCCAAAGGAATTGGTGCCCAGATCGGACCTGTACCAGTTTTCGCTGCCTGGCTCCCTCAGAGTTCCCGCCACCTCTCCATCCAAATCAATGCCCGTGTGCGCGCCGCAGCCAAAACCCTTCAAGTAGGCATAAAACGTTTCTTCACCCAACAAGGTGCTGACGTGGGCAACCCCTACGTTCAGGGAATGGGCCAGAATGTCGGTCATTGTTACCAGGCCATGAGCACGACGGTCGGGGTTCCGGATAATGGCCCCTCCCACTTCGATCATACCGCTATCGAAGAAGGTGTCATCGGGAGTGATGACTCCTGCATCAAGGCCCGCGGCCATGGTAACGACCTTGAAGACAGAACCGGGCTCGTATTGGTGACTCACCGCAGGATTGGTGTGTAGCTCCAAGGCTTCGTAGAAGCAGTTCGGATCATACGAGGGATAGCTGGCCATAGCCAGAATAGCACCCGTCTGCGGCACCATGACGAGGATGGTGCCCCCATCGGCCTGGTATTGGTCCACCGCCTTCGCCAACTCCTGCTCCACCAGGTATTGGATGTTCCTGTCGAGCGTCAGCACCAGATGGGTGCCGTCTTGCGGCAGTGCCCGTGGTTCAAAGGCAATGGGCACCGCGCTTTGATCATATCCCCCTCCACCCTCAATGGACGCAAAACGCCGCTCAGGCGTGATCGCAGTGCCTTTTAGAACGAGGTCATAGTACCCCTCCACGCCATAGGTGCCCGTATAGGCATAGGTGACAAAGCCCAGAAGGTGAGCGGCCAGTTTTCCATCTGGATACCTTCGTCGGAGCTGCGGCTTCAGATTGATGCCGCTGACTTCCAACGAATCAATGGCGCCGGCCGCCTCTTGCGAGACGCGCTTTTCCAGGAGAACGTAAGGCTTCTCGGGATCCAGGAGTGAAACCAACTCGTCAGGTGATACCCCCAGGATGGGCGACAGACGATCCGCCACATATTGAGTGTCCGTTATCACGTCTGGGGCCGCGGATACGTCGTACTCATACGTACTCAGGGCCAGGATATAGCCACGGCGATCCATGATCAATCCCCGATGAGGGGTGATTTCCGGCGTATAGCTCAAAAGAACCGGCCCCTGATCACCGCCCAGTGCCCCTTGAATGATCTGCAAGTAGAAAAGTCGAATGGTGATGACCAGGATCAGACCAATGAGGATGGCGATCAGAAAGGCAAGGCGTCGAAAATCCTTTTCCTTTGGCGCGTTGTCTTCTTCGTTTGGAGCGGCTATCCTTCCTCTGACAATCATTGGGGTTGCGTTCCTGCCCAGGCAGCGAACTGAGAGATCACTTTCTGCCACCACCCTACTGCATCGGGAGAGTCATCTCCGGGCTCTTCCGGGGCAACGACAGTGTTTTCATCCGGCTTGAACGCTACGGACAATCCCCCACCCGATACATCGGCAGGGTAACCAGATACGGCCAAATACCGGCGCTCCACAGGGAGGACATAGCCCAATCCTAGTGCTATGTTCTCCAGACGAGGAACATTAGCCATCTCCATGGCCTCAGCCAGCAACGTGGCGTTCTCCCGCTGAATATGTGCTTTCAGCGCCCTTTTTCCCCAGATCCGGTATTCAGTCGCAGATACTCTGCTGGCTTGAGTTAGGCAGACCCAACTGAGCAAGCCCAACCCAGTGAGAACCAGGAGAATCCCCGCCGTGGTCTTAGCTTCCAGCCGCCACGATCCCTTCTCCAGACGCAGAGAGCTCTTCTGTCTGCTAGCCATGAGCGATCTCCTCTTGTTGCTCCAAACGATACGCGATCCGCAACTTGGCACTGCGGCTGCGAGGATTGGCCGCCACCTCGTCAGCCGAGGGCCTGATGGGTTTCTTGGTCCATATCCCTAAAGTAGCTCGATGACCACAGACGCAAACGGGCACTTCGGGCGGGCACAGGCAATCCCGGGCCTCTCTACGGAAGAACTGCTTGACCAGGCGATCTTCCAGGGAATGAAAGGATATGATCGCCAGGCGTCCTCCGGGCGCCAAGAGCTTCAGGGCCTGGGGCAAGGCTACGGCGAGACGGTCCATCTCTTCATTAACGGCCATGCGTAGAGCCTGGAAGGTCTTGGTGGCTGGGTGGAGCCTTCTGCGGCGGCCCACTGTTCTCTCCACCAGAGCGGCCAGATCCTTC
>CAZQDO010000038.1:0-20252 GCA_964592085.1 uncultured Anaerolineae bacterium
CGGTCAGACCTCCGAGGTTTTGGATGCTGGTTTGGCCTCGAAATCTGGCGACTGACGTTGAGTAACCTTCAAGACATCATCGGACGGTAAACCTCGGAGGTCTTTTCGCCCCTAAAGTGAAGCGCACCTGATGAAGTCAAACTATTGACAAAGCCTGTGATAATGTGGTATAATGTACTTAAATAGATAGAATACTGCCAACGACTTCACTGTAGCGGCAGAAAGCGACGAACCTGCGGAAGGGTGAGCAGTCACGAGCAGAAGGAGGATCGCGATGTCTACTAAATTGGGTCCCCATGTGTTGCGGGGCGCTTCAGATCTGAGTGAATACATCCCGTCGGGTATAGCGGTGGCCAAGTTTGCGGGCGACTGGGGAATGGCTCAGGACGTCCCGGATGGCGTTCTGGTCATCGGCCGATTGGTCGAAAGTGATTACGATGCCCAGGAGCAGAAGGCCAACGGCCAGACACCCCTCGAGGCAGTGCAGCAGTTCCTTCAGGATCAACTGCCCACTTATCAGGCCAACCCCTACATCAAGTACTGGGAGGGGCACAACGAGCCGGTCTGGAGTGATGAAGAGGGCATGGCCTGGTACGCCGAGTTCGAGGTGGAGCGTATGCGGCGGATGGCCGACCTGGGGCTGAAGTGCGTGATCGGCAACTTCGCCACCGGCACGCCGGACCTGTCTCTCTGGCCCGCCTTCCTGCCGGCGCTCCAGGTCGTCAGGGAGCATCAGGCCCTCCTGGGCCTCCACGAGTACAGTTGCCCCTGGATGTGGTGGATGACGGGGAATCATCAACTGGACCCCAGCGTGGATGAAGGAGATGAGGGCTGGACGACGCTTCGCTATCGCAAGATCTACCGTCAACATCTGATCCCCAACGATCTGGGGGATGTGCCCCTGGTCATCACCGAGTGCGGCATTGATCCAGGGGTGAGTCCTAAGCCACCGGGCGTGACAGGTGGGACGTGGAAGGAACTAGGCGACTTCTGGAACCAACACGACAACGAGCCAGACAAGGCCGATTACTATTTCCGACAACTGGTCTGGTACGACGAGGAACTGCAAAAGGATGACTACGTCGTCGGCGCGACCGTCTACACCTGGGGCAGCTTCGCTGGGGTTTGGGCGCGTTTTGACGTGGCCGGAACGGAGGTGGCTACCAAACTGATCGCCTATACCCAGGCGAATCCGGCCCAGCCCTTTGAGTATCCCGGAGCCATCGGTCCGGGCGAAGTTGTGGGTGAGGGCGAGGCAGAGATCCTGCTTGATCAGGATTTGGGAAAGCTTTATCCCATCCTATATGATAGGATCAAGCAACTGCTGGCTGGGGCTTACGCCGAGGGACTGAACGTGGCCGTGTATGAAGCTTATCGCTCCTTTGAGGAGCAACAGAGGCGGCACGACGCAGGGACCGCGTGGGAACAGCCCGGCTACTCTTGGCATCAGTATGGCCTGGCCTGCGACCTGGTGTTCAAGGACGACAACGGGCATTGGAGCTGGGATCCGAGCCTGGACTGGCAGAAGTTGGGAGAGATTGGGAAAGGCCTGGGGCTGGAATGGGGTGGAGGTTGGGCTGATCCGCAGCACTTGTACCATTTCCAGTTGTGCCGAGGAATGTCCATCAACCAGGCTTACAACTGCTACCAGGCGGGGGGGATTCCGGCGGTGTGGCTGGAATTCCTGCGCCGTATCCCGACCCGTCGGCGGCTGGAGCTGAAGGAGCCGCCGCTGCAGAACGAGGAAGTCAAAGAGGTGCAGTGGCGCTTGTCGTCCCTCAAGTATCTGGAAACCCAGGACATCAGCGGCATCTTCGCTGAAAACACCGATGTGGCAGTGCGGGAATTCCAGCGGACCAACGACCTTATCGTGGATGGGATCATCGGCCCGCAAACCTGGGCTGCCCTGACCAGCGACGCCGCTTTGCCCAAGCCAGAGCAACCCAAGCTCGGATACCTGAAGGTTGGCATAGAGGCCAACCGCCCGATCACGCCGTCTACGGGGGCCATCGAGGGGCCTTCGGCCAGCCCCCACATCCTGGCTGGCACCGGCGCTCGCTGGGTTCGCCTCAATTTCATCCTCGGACCGTGGAGCAGCCCGGATGATCCAACGTGGAAGGACACCTATCACCACATCATCCAGGGTCTCATGGACGCATGGGGCGAGGAAGATCCCCAGATCTATGCCCTCGTCGGTGCGGAGGCGACTAGCCCAGACCCCCGCAACCTGTTCCGATTCCCGCCCCTTGAGGCCACCTGGGCCCTGTCGGGGTACACCAGCGCCGCTCTGGAGAAGATCGAGCAGTACGTCGAGGCCCACATCGCCGACGTAGGGGAGACGCCTGATGAATGGACCGAGCGGTACGCCGATCACTTCGAGACCATCGTGCGGGAGTTCAGCAACCAGGTCTTCCTCTTTGAGACCTTCAACGAGCCGGACGACTGGCACCACATGCACCCGCCTGACAAGCCGGAGGACGTACTGGATCCGTTTGGAAAGACCTGGTCGCAGGCATGGGTCCATCCCTACTGGCTGGCGAAGATGTTACAGAGTATCCACCAACGGGTGAACTCCCTCGGCGTCAAGGTCATCACAGGCCCGCTGGAAGGGCTGTGGGAAAACTGGGACGTGCCCGCCAGCTACCTGGAGAAGGTGTACGAGGCCGGGCGGCGTCTGTTTGACTGGAGTGACGGGAGCTACCCCTTTGACGGCGTGGGGTACCATCTCTACCTTCACGAGGGCTTTAACCCGAACGAGGACGAAGTAGCCGCCAACATCCAGAGTGCTTACGCTGGCCACCTGAACCGCATCGAGCAGGTCATCAAGCAAAACGAAGGTCAGGATGCGGACAGAAAGCTCTACATCTCCGAGTTCGGTTGGCCGACGCCTAACCCCGATTCGCTGGACGAGCAGGAGTTTCAGGCCCATGCCATGCGCACCGCTTTCGATATCCTGAAGGCTGACCCCCGGGTGGCGCTGGCCATCTGGTTCTGCACCCAGGATTTCCCTGGCAAGAATTACGGGCTGTACAAGGAGGGGGCTTTGGGGCCGGCCACTCAGAAGGCGGTGTCCTTCCAGATGTTTGTGACCTGTGCTGAGGCCGAGGAGACCGTGCCAGAAGAAGGAGAGCCTGGGCCACAGGTTTCCTTCAATGGGGCAGAACAGGCATTCGAGCACGGTCGGATGATCTGGCGAGAGGACACCAAGCGAATCTACGTCCTGTACGACGCTGACAACACCTGGGCCGACTACGAGGACACCTTCGACATTACGGAAGATCCCGTTACCACGGGACTCCAGCCCCCAGCGGGGCTACAGGAACCGGCCTTCGGCTTCGGGAAGGTATGGCGGGAACAACCCGGTGTGCGCGACAAGCTGGGTTGGGCCACGGAGGGAGAGCAAGCGTACCAGGGTGCGATCCAGCGCTTCGCGTGGGGGCACAAGCTTTGGGCCAGAGAGGGCATCTACCTGTTGCGCGACGATGGAACCTGGGAAACTGAATAATCGGTGGGACACAGATCAACGCAGATTTTCACAGATAGAAAACAACCCTGATCTGTGTCCGGAATTCTGACTCGCTTGTGAAGCGTTTCGGGCTTCAAGAAATGGCTCTTTGGGATTTCGCAGGGTCACGGTATCGGAGTCCTCAACTTGTTGAGGGGGCGGCGCGGCAAACCCCAACAAGTTGAGGACTCCGGCTCGCTCCCCACGCCAACTCCCAGAGACCCCAAGAGATTAAGGAGGGCACATGTCTGAGCATCCCCATGGAGTATGGATCTGGCTTCTTTCGAAACTCCGCAGTGATTATCTGAGCAAGCTCGTGGAACGCAAGGTGAAGCGCGTCTACCTCAAGGTCTTTGATGGGGCGAGCCAGCTGATGTTCTGGAGTTTCCAGTGTACTCCAGAGATCGTTCAGCAGTTCGCGTCTCTTGAAATCGAGGTTTACGGGTGGGGGTTTCACTATGGGACTGCTGATGTTGACGCCCAGGTATCCGCAGTAAAGCGGGCCCTGGACTGCGGGCTGGATGGGTATATCCTCGATTTGGAGAGTCACGTTGAGGACCCAGACACGCATCCCCACGTAGAAGAACTGCTCGTCGCTCTTCGCCCCTGGGTCGAGCCAGGGACACTGGGTTACACCAGTTTTGGCCATCCTGGATTCCATCCGCAGGCTCCCTGGCACATTCTGGATCAGCATTGCGACATCGCTTTGCCACAGATCTATTTCGAGACCTTTACCTTCAAGCCCACCAACGAGGAAGAGGTTCAGGCTTGCCTCACAGCCCAACAGGAAATGGGATTGACAAAACCCATGCTGCCCGTCTGGAGCTCGGAAACGAATGCCCCACAGCCTGTTTCAGCCAGCGAACTTCAACAATATCTGAACCGTTTTCCTGGCTCGTCCATCTGGCGACTTCCCCACGAAGGTGAAACCGGACAGGCGTGGAATTTGAACTATGAAGGCACGCCCCTCATAGTGACTGGAGCAGAGGAAGCACCTGAGCTGCCAGAGCTGACCCGGATGCTTCGCCTGGGAAGCCAGGGGGAAGACGTCGCGGCGCTTCAGAGAGCCCTCAAGGCGCTGGGGTTCTATACGGCAACAGTGGATGGGGATTTCGGCCCGATAACCGAAGCGGCTGTCAAGGCTTTCCAGAGACAGGCTGGCATCACCGTAGATGGCATCGTTGGCCCTGAGACCTGGGGAGCAATAGGTGGCGCGTCTGCGGTGGAGCCGCCCGGGGAAACCGGTCTCCGTCTTAGACTCGCTAACCTGGCCCAGGAGGAAGCGGCCAAGGGACTCAAATGGACCGGGCCGGATTGTGAGGCTGAGAAGTATCTCAAGCCACTCCGTGAGCCTATGCAGAGCTTGGGCCACCTCGGTGCGGCACCGGTATTCTACGACTGGTGTGCTGCGTTCGTAACCTGGTGCTGCCGAGAAGTTGGCATCCCGATTCCGGATATCCCCGAAGGGTACTGGGCGACCATGGCCCTGGTTGGATCCTGGAGATTCTGGGCTCAGAAGAAAGGGTGCTGGCATCCCACGGGCAGTATCACGCCCAGGCGAGGGGACATCGTTCTCTTCGAATGGTTTGACGGCGATTCGGCACTGGACCACATTGGCATCGTGAGTGGATACACCGCTGGAAGCTCAATGATCCAGACGTACGAAGGCAATAGTGCCAATCAGACCGCCAGCAAATCAAGACAAATGCTAAACGTGGTAGGGTTTATCAGAATCATGCCAGAGTGATTCGAGCTGCGGCATGGATTCATCTTTATCCACCCTTTCCATCAGTCACCGCTTCGATGTGCTCCTATTAGTGTCAACTTAGGCTCTGAGCTCCATCCCTTCGGCAGGCTCAGGACAGGCCCCGGGGCGCCCCAGGGACGGGGCTTTGAGCCTTAAGTTGACACTACTGGATGTGCCCCGCTCGTCGGCGCGCAAGATGCATCATTCCCCCATCGAGGCCCGCTGCCTCTTTTCTTATCAAAACCAGTTTCGGCTGGTGAAATCCGTCTTCAGGAAGTGACGTTATGAAGAGCGCAATCAGCGGCCTGGTCATCGTAACCATACTGCTCACAGTCATCATCGCAGAAGCCAGCGACTTCCTCTCCGCACAGGAAGCACTGACTCGCAGCGATGATTGGGTTCAGACCACCACGGCGGACTTCGAGGCGGGGACTAGCCAGGGCATCCAGGTCACGCAAGAGGACGACGGCGAGCTGGTTCTGGCGACGGGAGAGGCAACAGGCGTGTTTACCTCCACCGTCGGCACGGCCGCCTTTCCCTTCAATGCCCTGGGTGCCCACTGGTCGGCTGAGGTGCCTCCCGACACGCAACTGGCCGTGGCGGTGCGCGTTAGTGCGGACCGGGTGGTCTGGTCGTTTTGGCATAACATCATTGAGGTCGAGCGGGGTCAGGACGGCCGCTTCTATGCCGTGAACCTTGTCCCGACTAAAGGAGGGCGCTACTTTCAGTACCGCGTGACCTTTACCAGGGGAACTGGGCCCCCCCCCACCCCCCCCCCCGGGGGGGGGGGGGGGGGGGGGCGACCCGCGCCAGCGGGCGCCAGACCGGGGACGAGCCGCGGCGATGACCACCTTCCCTGTCGTTATCGGTCGGCGTGATCGGCACCTAGAGCCCGGCCGGGGGGGGGGGGGGGGCCCCCCCCCCCGCCCGGGGGGGGGGGGGGGGGGGGTGGGCTCTCCCAAGTTGTCTGAGATCACCCTGACCTACATAGATTCCACAGCCGGCCCCGACTTGGCCGAGGCGAAGGCGGCGGCGCGGAGTGAGGTCTCAGCTCAAGCCGTGCCCCAGCCATCCATCATACCCCGCTCTGGCTGGGGGGCCAATGAGACCCTTATGACCTGGCCCCCTGAGTATCATCCCGTGCGCAAGATTATCATCCATCACACTGTCACCCCTAACGGCGGCGATCCAGTGTATTGGATTCGGGCCATCTACGACTGGCACGCGGTGGGCCAGGGTTGGGGTGACATCGGATACAACTATCTGGTGGATCATTACGGTAATATCTACGAGGGGCGGTACGGTGGGCTCAATGTAATCGGCGCTCATACTGGTGGATACAACCGAGGCAGTGTGGGGATCGCTGCCATGGGTACCTATGGCAACAGCGAAAATCCTCCCAGCGGCGAGCCTTCTCAGGCCCTGTTGGATGCTATCGCCGATTTGGCGGCCTGGGAGTGTAGCCGCAGTCTCATTAACCCCAATGAAACCTCTTACTTTGTAGACAGAACCACTGATAACATAGGTGGTCACCGCGATTATCGCTATCCCGGTTATGGCTGCCCCGGCGACTACCTCTATGCTCAGTTGCCCTATCTACGCGACCAGATTTGGCAGAGAATCCAGGCCCACACACCCGAATACCTGGCCCAGTTCCTCGATCACGACACGCCGGCAGCCATGCTGGCGAATAGCACCCACGAAGTGGAATTATCAGTACAGAATGCCGGCACCCTGACTTGGCCAGCAGATGGGGAGAACCCGGTGCGCCTGGGCTTCCACTGGTATGATGAGGGCGGGGAACCGGTGCTGGTGCCGCCGGAGCACGACTACCGCACTTCCCTGGATGAGGATGTGTCCTTCGCCCACACAGCGGTTTTCAGTCCGGCCCTGGTGACAGCACCGGAAGAACCAGGGCAGTACACCCTGAAGTGGGACCTCGTCCACGAGCATGTTACCTGGTTCGCCGATCAGGGCAGCGCTACCCTGGATGTGACCGTCTCTGTTACCTCTTCCGTCACGCCGACGAGTACGTCAACAGCCACCAACACACCTACCAGCACACCCACACCGACGCCGAGCGACACGCCTACGATCACGTCCACGCCAACCGATACGTCAACGCCGACCAGCACACCCACCGACACGGCTACTCCCACGCCAATCCATACGCCCACCAACACGGCCACGCCGACCAGCACACCTACCGATACACCCACCCCCACGCCAACCGATACGCCCACCGTCACCTCCACGCCCACCCATACGCTGACGCCCACAGCTACTTCCACCCCTACTAACACACCCACTGATACACCGACGCCCACCTCAACGAACACCCCCACACCGACCTCCACACCCACCATGACGCCAACGCCGACTGAAACCCCCTCGTCTTACGAGGTCTATTTGCCTTTGGTTACCAAGAGCTACCCGTTACCTTCCCCCACTCCTACACCCACTCCAACGCAGATTCCTTGCGATGAACTGATCTGCAACGGTGGCTTTGAGGCGACAGAGTGCTGGACTATTGGGGGTACCCCGCGCCCAGCGGGCTACTCGACCGCTGTGGTTCGGTCGGGTTCCTCGGCTGCGCGGCTAGGGATCACTTACCTGAGCGACATTGAGAGCTATTCCTCCATCTATCAGACGGTAACCATCCCAGGAGACGCCACGAGCGCTACCCTGTCGTTCTGGTACTACCCTCTGTGTCAAGACACCGTCAAGTACGATTGGCAAGCGGCGATCATTTATGACCAGAATTGGGGGCTTCTGGACTGGGCAATGCAGAAAACCTGCTCCGACAGCCAGACCTGGACGTACCATACCTTCAACCTGATGCCCTACAAGGGGCAGACCATCATCGTCTATTTCAATGTCTACAACGACGGGCTGGACAATCTCAAGACGGCCATGTATCTGGATGACGTATCGGTACAGGTCTGCACTGAGTAGGGCTGGCGAGAGAGTTGTTTGACAACACTCCAATTCCGTGATACAATGTGATCCGGTAAACTTGAACCAGAGGAGAGCGATAACCCGCAACATAACACCCATCCAGCCGATCCCATAGTCCGATGCTCCCGTGCGAAGTTCTCACTTAGCTGTTGTTGCCTTTGGCTAATGTATGAGGGGGAGTGATAAGAGATGTTTACTTAAGCCGCCGGCTACTCTTGCCAAAAAGATAGTCAAGAGATAGTCGGCTTTTGTGTTTTGGTCGCCTAGACCAGGTGCAACGCACTTCGGAAGTGCGTTGCACCTTAAGGGAGGGACACGATGAGAAAAAGGCAATCATGGGTCAAAGTGCTTTTCCCTACCGTGATAGCGCTGTTGTTGATCGGATGCTGGGCCGTCATTTCGCTAAGCCAGGCATCGCAGCCACCTACTGATGCGGCCTCAGCTCTACCGAGAGCGACACGGCCAACCTCACCGCTCACCGCCCGGCGAAGCATCACCAGCACCATCTATCTGCCCGTCGTGATGAAAAACTACTACCCGCCTGGCGAGATCGCCATAAACGAGGTGTTCTACTACGCCGATGCGGGGGCGGTCGTTTCGGACGATCCTTATGGCGCATGGGTTGAGCTGTACAACAGCGGGACGGAGCCAGGGCACCTTGGCGGTTGGACGATCAGCGGTCGGAATGGGATCGCTGTAGCGACACTGCCTGCCCTGGAACTCCCCTCTGACAACTACTTCACCGTCTATTTCTACACCGGGGCAAGCGATTTGGACTTCAGCGATGGGGAAGGCAGCTTCTACGTCACCGACGCCATCACCATGCCCTTCGATCTCCAGGGAGACGCCATCGCGCTGTATGCCTCTGCTCCTATTACCGATACGCTGATTGACTTTGTGGCCTACTGCAGCGGAGAGGAGCTCATCACCACCACGGTGGAGTGTGGAGAGTACTTCAGCGACACGGTAGCCTATCAGCAAGCGGTGAGTCTCAACCTCTGGCCTGACGGGGAGTATGTGGACACCACCGACCTGAAAGCTGGTGAGTCCTTCGGCCGGCGGTTGAACGGCTTTGACCACGACGTCCCTCAGGATTGGATGATATACGATTGGACCATCTACAAGCTGCCAGCCCCCTCCCAGCCGGAGAACCCCGTACAGATCAGCCCTGCCAATGCTTTGTTCTTCGATGACGATTCCATCACCTTGACGTGGGAGGAGGGTGGGCCGTCTATTGTCAGCTATGAGCTACAGATAGCCAGCACCTCGGCCTTCACCGCTACTCTTGTAGACACCACCACCGCGGTTGTCTCTTACACCCTACCCGTCACCGACGGCCTCTACTTCTGGCGGGTGCGCGGCACGGATGACCAGGACCAGATCAGCCCCTGGTCGGCTGTCTGGAGCTTCGGCATAGGGGACATCATGGCCGACGGCATCTTCGTCGGCGGAGGCGGCGTCGCCGTGTCCAGCAATGATCTGAGCGCCGTGGGCACGGTCGCTCACAAGTACCAGCGTAAGGACACCGACATGGTCTGCCTATACGATTTCACCAACAGGTGGGGTCGTAGAGGTTGCCCGGAAAGCGGCGCACATTCCTGGAACGCTCCCCACATCGTCAACTCACCGGCCCAGGTGCGAGCTTGCGACCACTGCGCCAACAATTGTGTGCGGGCCTCGGTGCAGATGATCAATCACTTCTACGGGGGGAACCTGTATCAGGACTACATCTCCTATCACATTTTTGAGGATCTCGCTCCCCCTGGCCCCCGTAAGGCCAGTGACCCGGAGGGCGATCACGGGCACGGCAAAGGCACCTCCTTCGCTCAGGCCAAAGAGGCCCTGGCCTGGTCCCTTCAGGTCAGCCAGGCGTCGCTGGCCGACAAAGCCAGCCCTTCTTTCAGCGACATAAGGGGGTGGATCGACGCGAACCGTCCCATTCTCAGCATCCGGCTGTGGAGCACCGGCGGCGGTCATGCATCGGTGATCTACGGCTACAAGTTGACGGGCATCTGGCCCTTCAGGACGGAGTATGTCTACGTGCACGACCCCACAGCGGGCACTCTGCTGATGAAGTACGATGACTACACCACCAAGGGTGTGCGTTATACCCACGCCTACGTGCCGCCGATCTACGCGGTGGGCAGGACCTACAATGCCATTGGCCAGTTCATGGGACCCGGCGACGATGCCGATGGGGATGGTCTGTGCAATTTCGATGAGGACTACAGGCTCCAGTCGGAGAAGAATAGCACCGATTCCGACCGTGATGATGTGCCCGATTATACAGAGGTCTGGGGCTACACCTTCTCCCGTGGGGTCTTCACCCCCTACTGGATTGGGCATCCCGATGTGGACAACATGGGTGTACGCGCTGAAGGGGATTGTGATACCGACCATAGCGGCACTTTCGACGGCGGTGAGGATCGCAACAGCAACGGGAGGATTGATGCTGGCGAGACCAATCCCTACAACTACGATGGGAGTCCCAAGGCTAACGACGATCAGATCTGGATAGACACGGAAAAGGACGATTACGACGTAGGGGAGACAGTCAGGATCAGAGGCCAGTACTTCAACGCCAACAAGAGCTATCCTTATTACATCGGCAATGACTGCCCCAACCTGAGTGATGGTGCTTCGATAGGGCATACGGGCAACGTTCAGACCAATGCCAGTGGGGTCATACCAGCCTGGACCTCTGTGGGCCCTTGCCCTTCCCCCGGTAAGCACTACGTCGTCGTTGATGTCCTGCGCGATGGGCGTTATTCGGAGCCGGATAACCAGGACCCGCTTGCCTGCTTCACCTGTGCGACGCCCACGCCAACTCCAACGCAGACCCCACCACCGACACCTACTCCTCCCCCAACATCCACGCCGACACCAACCGATACGCCAACGCCGACCCCAACACCGACGCCGACGCACACCCCCACACCAACTGACACACCCACTGTCACAGCGACGCCAACACCTACTGCGACGCCAACGATCACGCCGACGCTAACACGAACGCCAACGCCAACGCACACAGCCACACCAACTAACACGCCCACTGCTACACGGACGGCAACGCCCACCACGACACCTACGCCCGATCCGGGCACCCAGATTACCGGCATAACTAGCACATTCTATGTATCGGAGGGCTGGGTGGTGATAGAGGTTCACCTCTTGAAAAACTATGGATTAGAGGGGCTGATCTGGGATGTGGAGGTCTGGTTCGTTAACGATGGCGACGAGGTTAAAGTGTACGAGGAAGAATTTGGGGCGCCCCTGGAAGTTTGCCAGGATTATTACATTCCGATAGAGATCGGAGGAGAGCCGCCTCCAGACTGGATCAGACTCCGTTGGTCAAATGAAGAAGGACAGATCATCGGCTGGTCGTCCAGTCAGCCCGTGCCCGCTCCAGGCTAGCCAGTGACCTAAACGAGCAAGTATCAGTGGATCCAAAATCGCTCTAAGGGGATTGTCAAATCCCCGCTCTGGGCCTGGATCTGGCGATCCAGGCCGAGCAAAATTGGATCCACTGAGTATATCCCTGGCCAGAGCGGCACGAAGAGAGAAAAATCAGGAGAGCCACCGGATCGTGCTCGGTGGCTCTCCTGATTTTCGTACGGATAGCGGATTCGTAGTAGCGACTTTAGTCGCTCTGAGGTCGCCACTGCGAGGAAAATGGCCAAAGTCCAGGCATCAAGCTTTCCCTTTTACCCGGCCTGTAGTATAATATGTGACGGAAAGGAGGTAGCCATGAGCGTTGAGACTGTCACCTATGGAAAAGTCACCTGGACCAACATCGAGAAGCCAAGGCCGGATGATATTGAGGTGCTGCGGCGCAATTATAACTTCCACCCTCTAGATCTGGAAGACTGCCTGAGTAAGATCGAACGGCCCAAGATTGACGAGTATGAGGATTACTTATTCATCGTGATGCATTTTCCGGTTTACGACGCCGACCAACGCATCAGCAAACCCAGTGAAGTGGACTTCTTCATCGGCGCTGGCTACCTCGTCACTGTCCACGATGGCATCCTTAGACCGATCTACCAGTTATTCGACGACTGCCAGCGCTACGAGCGGACGCGAGCCAAGCACATGGGGCGCGGGGCCAGCCGCTTGCTCTACAGTGTCATAGATGCTTTGGTAGACTACTGCTTTCCCATCCTGGACAAAGTGGATTCCAACATCCACATGATTGAGGAGGAGGTCTTCACCGAAAACATGCGGCGCGTCGTCCAGGACATCTCCATCGTGCGCCGTGACATCATCGCCCTGCGACGGATCATCCGGCCTCAGATCGCCATTGTCGCCAACCTGGAGCAGAAGGACAGGCCGTTCATACGAGAGGACCTGGACGTCTACTTCGGCGACATCGTGGACCACCTGAACAAGGCCTGGGACATACTGGAAGACCACCGCGAGGTCGTCGAAGGGTTGAGCGAAACCAGCGATTCTGTGATCTCCTATCGCATCAACGAGGTGATGCGCATCTTAACCATTATCTCGGTCGTCTTGTTGCCCCTGACCCTGCTCTCAGGTATCTATGGCATGAACATCGCCCTGCCTCTGGCCAGAGATCCCCTGGCCTTCATCTTCATCGTGGGATTGATGATCCTCATGGCTGGAGGCATGGTGTTTTACTTCAAACGTCGGGGTTGGCTGTGAAGCTGTTGTCTGAGAGCGCCCGCATGATGGGCTTGACGCTGAACGAGGAACACCTGCGAGCCTTCGAAATCTACTACAGGGAGCTGACGGCCTGGAACGAGAAATTCAACCTGACGGCCATCACGGACTACGAGCAGGTGCAGATCAAGCACTTCCTCGATTCCCTCACCTGTCTGTTGGCAGTCCGAAGTCCGCAGTCCGAAGTCCGAGGTCGGGCTATTGACATTGGGGCGGGAGCGGGGTTTCCAGGACTTCCGCTCAAGATCGTCTGTCCTGGCTTGCAGTTGACGCTGCTAGAGGCTACGGGCAAAAAGGTCGGCTTTTTGGAGCACATCGTTAGCCGCCTAGGGCTAGAGGGCGTGGAGGTCATCAAGGGGCGGGCGGAGGAGATGGGACGGGATGCGGCCCACCGCGAGCGCTACGACACAGCACTAGCCAGAGCGGTGGCCGAGCTGCCCGTCCTGGTGGAATACGCCCTGCCCTTCTGCAAGCTGGGCGGCCTCTTCGTAGCGCAGAAGGGCGCTGATGGCGATACTGAAGCGCAGGCAGCCGAAGAGGCCATCACTACGCTTGGGGGTGTCTTACGCCGCATCGTACACCTGGAGCTGCCAACTCTGGCGGAGCCTCGTTCTCTGGTAGTCATCGAAAAGATAGCCCCCACGCCTGAGAAATACCCCCGCCGCCCCGGCATCCCCAGCAAACGACCAATCAAATCCCAATGACCAAATATCCAATCCCCAATATCCAATCCCCAATTGTCATTGGATATTGGATATTCTCTCAATTCTTCCCTCTTGCACTCTCAGCAGCGTGGCTTGAGCCAGGAACTCGGGACTGTAAGCATCCCAGTGGGTGGTGGTCAGGATGGCCTGTTGGCTATTCTCTATCGCCTTCATGAGGTAGCGCCGTCGAGCCTCGTCTAACTCCGCCATTACCTCGTCCAGGAGCATGATGGGTTGCTCGCCTGTCTCCCTGGTCAGGAGCTTCGCCTCGGCCAGCTTCAGAGCCAGGACGACGGTGCGCTGCTGGCCACGGGAGCCGTAGATTCTCATGTCCACGTTGCCGGCTAAGAACCGCACGTCGTCGCGGTGGGGACCGATGAGCGACATGCCCCGCTGGATCTCCTGGCGAGTGATCTCCCGCAATTGCTCCAAGAAAGACTCCTTGATACTGGATTCCGAATGTCGAATACCCCATCCCCCTCCCGAGCCAAGTCCCAGGGGGATTTGGTAGGGTCGGTCGGGCATCCTGATGCTCGGCTCGTAGCGCATAGACAGATGCCCATCCTGACTCGTTAGCTCCAGGTGGATGGCCCTGGCCAACTCCCCTAGCTCGGCTACCACCTCCTGTCGGCGGGAGACCAGGTGGGCGCCGTCCTCGGCCAGCTTTTCATCCCAGAAACGGAGTTGATCGGGGCTGGTTCGGCGCTCTTGCAACTGGCGCAGGAGGTGATTGCGTTGGGTCAGGACGCGATTATACTGTCGGAGGGTGCGGCAGTAGAGGGGATCGAACTGGCAGATGGTAGTGTCGAGGTAGCGTCGCCGCCCACCGGGTGAGCCGGCAACCAGGTCAATATCCTGGGGCAGAAAGAAGACCACGTTGAGCTGGCCGATGAGGTCCATGACCCGCTTGGGCACGCCGTTGATCCGAATCTGCTTTTTAAGGCCACGGGCGTTCGTCCCAGGGGATGGCTCTTTAAGCAGCGTGATCTCAAGACGCTGCAAAGTGTCGTGCCTCTGCATCTCTCCTACCAGACGAGCGAAGGTCAGGTCTTCCTCCTCAGCCAGCCAGTTGATCAGCTCTCGGTCGGTCTGCGCATAAGGCGAGCGCGCCGTGGCCAGGTAGTAGATGGCCTCGAGGAGATTGGTCTTTCCCTGGGCGTTCTCCCCCTGGATGAGGACGATGCCAGACGGGAGCTCTTGCTCCAGGCGAGTGTAGTTTCTGAAATTGGCCAGGGAGAGATGCTTAAGGTACACTTCATACCCCATTGCGAAAGCGACGAAACGCCCTCAGAGCCTGGTCATCGCGAGGGCGTTTGACGTCGCTAACTCAAAGAGTGCGGCCTACTACATTTTGTGGTAGACTGCACATCAATACCCAATATCTAGTACCTGGCATTGGATATTAGTCCGACCGCACGTGCATGGGCATGATCACGTGAATGAAATCCACGTCGCCAATGGGCTTGATGACGCCGGGACTGGAGGAGGTGGTGGTCTCCAGGGCCACCTGTGCCGAATCCATCACCGAGAGCACGTCAATGAGGTACTTGACGTTGAAGGCAATCTCGACTTCATCTCCCTCGATAGAGGCATCTATCTCGCCCACGTTATCGCCCAATTCAGCGCTGGTGGCGGCGATGGTCACGTGGCCCGGTGCCAGCTCACTTTCGGGAGCGACCTGGAGGCGCACGATGTTGGCCGCGTCACGGGCAAAGATGTTGGCCGTCCTGCAGGCTCTCAACAAGCTGTTGGTGTTCAATACCGTGCGAGTGGCATGGGTCTTGGGGATGATCTGCTGATAATCCGGGAAGTTGCCCTCGATGAGCTGGGAGACCAGGTCTACGTTGGGCGCGTGAAAAAGCACCTGATTACGAGCAGGGGTGATGACCAGAGTGACGTCTTCCTCGTCGGCACTGATACGCGCCAGCTCTGCCAGGGCCCGGGCGGGGATGATGACACTGGTCGGCTCGGTTTCCACCGGGAGCTGAGTCGTGCGCACCGAGAGGCGGAAGCCGTCGGCGGCGGCCAGGGTGAGCTGGTTCCCATCGAACTTAGCCAGCGTTCCGGTCAGAATGGGCCTGCTCTCGTCGGTGGCTGCGGCCAGGACGACCTGCTCGATCATCCTCCGGAGGGCGGTAGTCTCCAGAGTGATCTGTCCTTCCCCCTCCTGAAGTGAAGGAATGAGGGGAAACTCCTGGGCGTCAATGCCTTTGAGGTTGGCCTCGTAGCGGGCGCACTTGAGATTGAGGGTCTGGGTGCGCACGATGAGCTCCATGTCAATGCGCTCAGATGGCAGGGAGTTGACTAGGTCAATGAAAGAGCGGGCTGGCACCGTCGTCGCCCCGTCCTCCTCCACCTTGGCCCCGATCCAGCAGTTGATGCCGATCTCCAGATCCGTGGCCGAAAGCTTCAGGCGGCCGTTATCGGTGGAAAGCATCACATTGGAAAGCACGGGCAACGTGCTGCGGGTGGCCACCGCTCGCCCCACCACGCTCAACCCCTTAGCCAAATTCTCCTGTAAGCAAGAAACTCTCATGAACGTGTCCTCCTTTGTAATAATCGCTTGACTTGAGTCCGAAGCGGCAATCCAGTTAGCCGTCGCTGCCTGTTTGGCTGTAGCAATCCAAGCCGGCTAACTGGTCTCTTCTTGCAGCTTCTCTTTGACCCACAAGTTTAGTAGCGTTTCTGAAGATACACCTCGTTGTTTAGCCGTGGCGCGAACCTTGTCTGCCAAAGTGACCTCTAATGGGTAATAAGTCACCTCGGACTGAATGTCGAGTTCGAATTCAACGGGGTGGGTCTGCTCCCAATAGTCGGCGAGGTCGTGCGTGTCCCAGAACTCGCCAATCTCCTTGTAGGATCGTGCCTTTGATATAGAACTTCTACCGTCGTGCATATCTCCTCCGTTCTGCATGTGTCATATCCCGTGCAGACAGGATCAGGGCCTGTCTATCTCGCTTGTAGATGAAGAAGACCGTCAAATACCGCCCGTCGTCTGTTTGCCCAAGTGCAGTGTAGACATTTTCACCAGGCCGGTGTCCTTTTTCAACAAAATGGAAGTGGGGAAAACTCGCAAAAATCTCTCTGACTTCTTGTTGCCGAACACCGTGTTTTTGGGCCAGCTTCTCAACGATGTCCTCAAGCCATATGATACCCGTAATCTTCAACGGGACTGCCTCCTGTTGCAAACACCTGCAAAGGCGCAAAAAGCTTCTCGACAGTTCTCACAGCCTGATACCGTCCTTAAGGATTTCCTCTCGCAGGGGCAGAACTGAGAAAACACCTGCCTCCCAGGAATTGCGATCAACGACAAGGGTGCTGAAATTCGTGCCATGGAGCAGATTCACCTCAAAGACCATGTCGGTGATCTCGTGGCGTGCAGGACGGGTTAGGGGCTGTGGTGTCACGACGAGCAGATCAAGATCCAATTCTTCATCCGCCTCACCCCGCGCGACAGAACCATACAAGATCAAAGCTTCAATGTCAAACTCATCGAACAGCCTGCGACGCAGTTCACCCAGAGCTTGATACTGGTTTGGTGTGAGAGTGGCGTTGTCAAGTCTCTTCACAGTCTGATAACCTCTTGTGAAATTACCCCAGCATCGCTATGTCTTTGGGAAGGCTGATGTCCTCGAACAATTCGACAATCTGCTCGCCTTTGTAGTTGCTGAGAGTGCTTGCATCAGAATCTCTCCTTCCTCAGACCCGTAATTGCAGATACCGTTTCCGGCATACACGCAGTGTATGACTGAGGGGAAGGTATTGAGTGAAGTAGCGTGTAGCTGTGTTAGGCAAAGTGGGCCATCGTTCCCAGGGGACGGCTTCCGCACATTTCATGTTGGAGCAGCACTAAGCAAATAGGATGACGAATCCCAACAGAAAGAGCAATACTCCTATGGCCATTAAGGCCCAGAGTTGATAAGCCTTGCCATTTACCGCAACCTCGCGAATCTTGGCCTCAGACCAGCCCAAATCCCTGCTTATCGCCTTCCACTTTCTATATGGTTCCTCTAGATTCCACGACAGAATTGTAAAGGTTACACCTGCTGCGAACAAAAGGAGCGCCGACTCTAATATGCGTAAGTCAAGATGCCATTCACTCCCAGATGTCGCCAGATCAGTCAGCAGATTAGCAGCGACGGATACAGCAATGCCACTGATGAACGCAAAGTAGCTAGGGCTCAATTGAACTATCATGTACAGCCGACCATCCATGTTATACACTCCTTGATGATTTCGGGACGTAGTCTGTCTAGGTCATCAACGGAGCTGACTTGACTTAGCCTCCCTATGACAATTCCGTATTCTTGATCAAGCTCACTCAGCTGTTGCTCCCAAAGGGCCTCGTCTTCAGCAGATGGGCGACCACGGACAGTTGTACGCTCACGCTGCATGTCATTGATCATTGCATAGGCTCGTCTGTAGTAGTCAATGACCAAGTCAATCAGGTTCTGCAGCCTGCTGTGGAACTCCAGCTCTATCAACTCTTTTGCTTTTATTTGGGGTGATTCATGATCCCTGACGCGGTGATGAGAGGTGAGTGCTTCCCTAATCACTGTCAAGTACTCTTGTTCAGGGAAGGCTGCCTTGTCAAAGCAAGCCATGACCCCAAATTGATCGTGAAGCTGGTTCTTCAACTCCCGCGTCAGAAACCCACTTACAACAATGGATGGAATTCCCCGTATTTCGCATACAGCGAGTAGCCCCAAGCCGTCCCAGTTTTCCTTAATGGTGCTACCAGCAAGTCTCAGATCCACAACACACGCTGCCAAGTCAGCCATCGCGAACCATGCCCCAGTTCTTAGGATTCTCTCCAGACCTTGACTATACTCTTTTGTCAATACAACTCCGTAACCTTGATTCTCGAGGAGCGTCTTTAGGGTCTTTTGCCATCCTGGGTCATCCTCAAGAATCAGTATGTTTTCGCTTGTGCTCATGGTGTCCCATCCCTCCCTGACTCAGCGACCGTAAGCCTAGCAGGTGACCCGAGCCACGACTGAGAGAAACTCTTCGAACTGAACATTCGATAGCCCAAACACAACGCCATCGAGGTATCGAACTGACCACTGTTTTTCCATGAGATCAGCCGCTTCAGTTTCACGCCAGTGTACTGCAGGCCGTAGCGAGTCAAGAGTTCCAGTCCGACCAATGGTAACATCCAATGCCTTCGCTAGCTTACGCGACCAGCATAGAATATGCGCCATTGGCCTTGCATCATTCTCTCTAGGGTCTACAGTTACGTGTATCTCCTGGGCCAAGGGCAGAACATCGCGCAATAGGGTATCTAGAAGTAACTCCAAGTCCTTGGCTGCGGTTATGGCATCCACCTCGGGAACCAAGGAAGCAACCAAACGACGAATTTCAAAGGCTTTGATGAGGGATGGAGACAACGGACGGAGCCGCCTCCCAACACGCTCAGCCCGTTGAGCCTCTGTAAATCGCCAGGCACGCGCTACTTCTGAAACGAAGCGATCTTCGTCAAAAAGGCCAGGGTCTTTCTGAATGTAATCCACCACGTAAGGCCGTTTGACTGCATCTACAGCGAGAGCGATGGTGCCATGTCCAGAGAGCACGATAGCGTGCGTACGGTCGTCTGCATAATACTTTCCTAGTTCATCTAGAAAAGTTATGCCCTCCTTATTGGTTATATCCCCTTCTTTCAGGCAGATGTCCACGATGGCAACGTCGAAGACCCGGCTGCGCAACAAGGCCATAGCGCCATCTAAGGAATGGACTGTTATTACTTCATAAATTACTTCTCCATTCTTGCCTTTTTTTTCTTCTAATAGCAAACGTACAGTGCTCTGCCACCTAGACAGGTCTTCCAATACTAAAACAACTCGCTTTTCGCCCATAGTCATTGCCTCCTTGATCAATCATGTAACCGGCATATTGCACTACAAGTTCAGTAGGTGCAACCCAAGTGCGGTCAAGATACTGGGATGAGCGGGATGGTGACAGTAAAGGTGCTGCCCTTACCCGGCTCGCTCTGTACGAAAATGTCTCCACCGATATGTCTCATGAAAGTGCGTGACCACCACAGACCAAACCCCAGTCCCCCTTCTTTCTCACTATAGAAAAGCTCAAATATTTTCTCTTGCTTGGCCCGATCCATGCCGGGGCCGGTGTCAGCGATACTCACCTCGATCCAATGCTTCCCCGACACCTCGGTTGTAACGGTCAAGACGCCGCCTGTAGGCATAGCCTCTACAGCATTCCTCACAATGTTCTCAAAAACCTCGGTCACCTGAAGTCTCGGGATGTTAGTCAATGGCAAGTTGGGGACATATTGCTCTATCAACCGAATTGGAGGCATCACGATACGGCGCATAACTGATGAGAGTACTTGATTTATGTCGTTGGGTTCAGGTGGGCTCTGGAGTTCTTGCAACTTGCGTAGTCTACTGGCCATTTCCGCGAGCCGAGTGATGTCTTCATCGATCCGATTAAGCCACTGATCAATGACGGGACTTTGCACCTGGAGTCTGTTTAGCTCGCGCCGGATTCGCCGTACTGCTACCGGGCTCGGGCCAGCGATGTTAGCCAGGCGATGGGCGAAGACACCGCCAATCTGGTTCCATAGGTCAAGCATTTCGAGAGTAGCACGGGCACTCTGTTCCCGCTCCAGCAAGCGGGCAATCTGCAAAGCTACACC
>CAZQDO010000039.1:0-6128 GCA_964592085.1 uncultured Anaerolineae bacterium
TCGAACTGAACGAGCCGCACCACTGGGGGCTGCGCGACGCGCCCGACGTGATCTTTGTGGTGTCGGCTTATCTATCAGCTTACAACGCCCGCGCCTTCGGTGTGCGCGACTACATCGCCCAGATGATGTTCAACAGCCCGCCCGGCCTTTCGGATGCAATGGACCTGGCCAAGATGCTGGCCTGCCTGGAGATCACTACCCCCCTCTCCCTGACAGGGAAAGGGGCCGGGGGCGAGGGTCCATTCCGTATCTGGCGGCAGACGCGCACGGGGCTTCTTAGCTATCCGCTGGATCCAGATGCAGCTCGCGCCCACCTGGCAACCAGCGTTTACCTGCAGATGGCGCTCCGTCCCCACATCGTCCACGTCGTCGGCCACACCGAAGCCCACCACGCCGCCACCGCCGACGACGTGATCGAAGCCTGCAAGCTGGCTCGACGGGCTATCGAGAACGCGCTCCGGGGCCAGCCAGACATGACCGCTGACCCCGCCGTTCAGGAACGCAAGGGTGAATTGATGCAGGAAGCCCAGGTCACCCTGGAGGCTATTCGTGCTCTGGCTAAGCCGGAGGTCGCTGTTCCGCTGACTGACCCGGCTACCCTGGCGCGGGCAGTCACGGCGGGAATTCTGGATGCACCACATCTGCGCAACAACCCTTTTGCGCGCGGGCAAATCGTCACCCGCATAGACCCACGCGGCGCATGTGTGGCAGTGGATCCAGCTACAGGACGGGAACTTTCAGAGAAGGAACGGATTGCTAAACTGAGGAGCAAAAAACAGGGAGGTTCTGAATGAGCAAAGAGACCAGATATACAGTCATCGGCGCCGGCCACGGCGGCAAGACGATGGCGGCGCACCTGGCGTTGATGGGCTTTCCCGTCACGTTGTACAACCGCACGCCGGCGCACGTCTCGGTCATCAAGGCGCGGGGCGGGATTGAGCTGGAGAGTTACAAGGGCGAGCTACATGGCTTCGGCCATCTGATCCTGGTCACGTCGGACATGGGCGAGGCCCTGGAGCAGGCCGAGGTCATTATGGTAGTTGTGCCCTCCACAGCCCACGCTGACGTTGCCAGAATCGCTGCCCCCTACCTTCGCGACGGGCAGATCGTGATGCTCAACCCAGGGCGAACCGGCGGCGCCCTGGAGTTCGTCAAGGTGCTAAAAGATAGCGGCTGTCAAGCCGACGTCACCGTGGCCGAGGCGGAAACGTTGATTTACGCCAGCCGCTCCGAGGGTCCGGCCGGGGCTCGCATCTTTCGTATCAAGGAATCGTTGCCGGTCGCTGCACTGCCAGCCACCCGCACGCCACGGGTGCTGGAGGTGCTTGCCCAGGCTTACCCGCAGGTCATTGACGGCGTGAGCGTGCTCCACACCGGCCTGAACAACATGGGGGCCATCTTCCACCCTGCTCTCGCTCTCCTCAACGCCGGCCGCATTGAATCCACCGGTGGCGAGTTCCAGTTCTACATTGACGGCGTGACCCATTCGGTGGCCCGCATCCTGGAGGCGCTGGACAGGGAGAGGGTGACTGTCGCTTCGGCGCTGGGCATCCGCGCTCGGACGGGACTGGGGTGGCTGAAGATGGCCTACGACACCAGTGGTGCGAATCTGTACGAGGCCATCCATAATCAGCCCGGCTATCGCGGTATCAAAGCTCCGGCCACGCTGAATCACCGCTACATCACCGAAGACGTGCCAATGAGCCTGGTGCCCATCGCCGCGCTGGGACAGCGCTACGGCGTGCGAGTGCGGGGGATGGATAGCGTCATCCGTCAGGCGTGCATCATTCACCAGACCGATTACTGGCGGCGAGGTCGCACGCTGGACAGGTTGGGTATTAAGCAGTTGAGCGTGGGGGAGGTGATGAAGTACGTAATGGAAGGGAAGCCAAAAGCAGCTCTCCATCCTTGAAGAGGGCAATGGCCTGGAACCCCGCCTGGCGTGCCAGCGCCAGAGCCTGGGCGATGCCCCCGCCCAGGTCGGTCACCGAATGGGCATCCGAGCCAACGGTCAGGATCTCCCCTCCCAACTGTCGGTAGCACTTCAGGATGGCCAGGCCAGGGTAAGTTTCCCGCGGTGACTGGCGAAGCCCCGAGGTGTTGATCTCCAGACCCACCCCCTTCTCCACCGCCAGCTTGAGGATGTCGTGGATCTCGTCGGCGAAGGCGGCTGGATCGAAGGGGCCGTAATAACCCACCCCGTAGCGTTTCACCAGATCGAAGTGGCCTATGAGATCAAACAGACCGCTGGCTACCGCCCGCCGTAGCTCGGCAAAATAGGGCCGATAGGCCGCCTGCATCGTGCGCCGGGCGAAGTAGCCCTCGCAGCGCTCAGCCTCGGAGATCATGGCCCAATCCGCCGTAAGCGGAGCGGCGTCCTCCACCAGGTGCACCGATCCCACCACGTAGTCAAAGCGCTTGTCGGCCAGGAAGAGGGCGATTTCCTCCTCCCGTGAGGCCTGGTAGGTGACCTCCACCGCCGCCCGCACGGCGAGGCTGTGGCCGAATCTCTCGCGCTCGGTTTCGATCTGGCGACGGAAGGCGGTGTAATCGAAGTATTCGCAGTCGCGGTCGCGAGGGTCGAAATCGGCGTGCTCGCAGAAGCCGATCTCGACGAAGCCAAGCTCCAGGGCTCGCTGGCAGAAGTCAAAGATGGAAGAAACCCCGTCGGCTGAGCAGGTGGAGTGGAGGTGATAGTCCACGAGGACGTTGTTCATGGAGGTCATCAACGAGTAACGAGGCAACGAAGTCTTCTACTGGACTATCGGCGATGCTTCTCGATCAAAAGGATTCGTCCTCATGGTGAAAGAAAACAGATAGGGATAGTGCTGTTTCAAGTATTTCATGTAATCCAGCCACTGATGAACCAGCAAGCCGTATACCCTGTTGATGTCATTGGAGAGATGGTCACAATCGGTGCTTGGCAACGCGCATACATCTTCCCTGGCCCCTAATTCCTCGGTCAAATGAAAAACCGTCCGCAAAAGTTCCGTGAAGGATTCATGCTCCAGCAAGTTAGGGTTCTCCAATAGTCGCAGCAAAAAGTCCCGCTTTTGCACGAGGAAATCGTGTAGGTCCCCCAGGCTGCTGCCGTCCTGGATGTCAACGACGTAATCGTAACTTCTGAGGCGTTTGCTGACACCAGAGAATTCTTGCTCAGACCAATCGGCGGTGACAACGAGTTCCTTTCGGACGTTGCCCAGCTCAGGGTCAAAGTCGGAAAGGAAAGCCAGCAACCGTGTTCCCACCTCGCTGAAAAAGACCCCTATGATCATGTTGAGCTTTTCCAGCATGGCGCGCTTTTCTCTCTGGTTCAGCAGACGGTGTATGATCAGGGTAACCAGCAAGACCTCAATGGGGACAAAGGCGATATCCCCTACCAGGTAAATGAAGATATGCTCAGGATCCCTGAAGATAGCATAATGGAAGAAATAAAGCATTACGGATAGGACGACCAGCGATAAACCTAAAAGAACCGGCCAACTGAAGCGTCTCATGTCTCATCATCCCTTTCGGTCGCCTTCCTGGCGACGACCATGATCTCCATCTCATCGAGGTCAATCCTACGCCGCCCCCAGCTCCCTGCGGTGCCACCCCAGATGTGTTCTACCTCGAAGCCAGCCTGGCAAAAGAGCAGGACAAGCTCCGTGGGCACATAACTGCGCTCTCTCACCTGCCGGCTCTTCTTGCCTTGCGGTGTATCCCACTCGATGGTGGAGACTTCCACCATCGCGAGCGGATCAAACCGTCCACTTTCCACGTCCTCCTGTGTTGCCTGGCGAATCAATCTACAGGCATTGAGAGCGGTCAAAACGAATCGCGCCTCTGGCTTGAGAGCGGCGTGGATGTTGAAAAGAATAGCCAGATCGTGCTCGATGGGGTCATCCTCGCTGCCCAACAGCGAGAAGGCCCCTTCGCACAGACAGATGGCAGCATCGAACAGCCTGTCCGGTGTGAACTGCGTCGCATCGGCGTGAATCAACTCGACCTCGACGCCCGCCTCCCTGGCTGCCTTCGCTGCTTCGGTCAGCATCCCGGCGGAGATGTCCACGCCCGTGACCTGATACCCGCGCCTGGCCAGCTCCACAGCGTGCCGACCGGTCCCACAGCCCACGTCCAGAATGTGGCTCCCCGGTGAAAGCCTCAGCTCCTCCAGAACAAAGTCCACTTCCTCCACCGTATTCTTGGTGAAGGAGTTGTCCATGTAAACCGGAGCGTGACCGTCGAAGAACTCCTCCCATTCGTTGCTTCTCATTTTTCCCCCTAACCTGGACAAGCCCAAACCAAGATTCTCCGTTGGGCGAAGGTCTCCGACCGAGCCCCACCCAGCAGCTACGGTCGGAGACCTTGCCGAACTTTCGAGGAGCGGTTGTTGTTCGACCAAAATTCTTATTTTTTGCGCAAGGACTTCGCCGGCAAGGTGCTAAAGCGCCCCTACCAGGGCCGAGTAGCCGATGGCAAAGACCAGGTAGGCGACGTTGGCTATCAAACTGACGACGATGTAGGCCCAGACGGCTCGCGCCTTCAAGATACCCAGGGTGCACGAGCTCCATCGAGCAAAGAAGAAGATGCTGACCACCCCAAGCAATGTGACGAACAGCACGGGAGCCCCTACCAGCAACGACGCACCAGCGGTGACAGGGACCAGTAGAGCCGCCACTGCCAGCACTACCCCGTTGGTCAGTGGGTACAGCAGCGCCCATCCAAAGGCATCGCGGTACAACCTGAAATCGAGCCAGCGATACTCTATCCCCAGTATCCTGGGCATAACGTAGCGCCACGCGACCAGCCACGCCAACAACGCCACCACCAGGCTGACCACGTACGTAAGCGACTGCACCGGCTGTCGGAGCCTCAGCCACCTCAGCGCCGCCAGCGTCTCCCGCGACATCTCTGGCAGGCGGGTGATGACCAGGTCTTCGGCGGAATTGCTGTCCATGTAGGTCACCCGCCAGATGCGGCCAAAGTCCCCTGCCGCGTTCTCCACCGCGTAGGCGGGACCCTCGGCATCCATGATGCGCGGCTCCGGCTGCCCCCACAACAAAGGCAGGTCAAAGCCTGAGTGATCCGCCCCCAACCTTGGATACTGGAGTGCGAAGTCAACGCCCGGAGAAGCGACGACGTAGACGCGCGTGATCTCGATGGGGTGCGCCCAGGCGCTGCCAGTGCCGAGGGGATAGGCATACGTCGCCTCGGCGGAATGGGACACCAGGGTCGTCGTCCAGGCCAGGTGGATGCCTGGCTGGCCGGTGGGCCGCCAATAGCTGCCGCTCTCTTCAGGCAGCGGCTGCGTCTGGAGGGTGACAACAGCAATCTGCTGCCCCTCCAGTCGGGCCAACGTCTCCTGCACCGCCGGGTCGAGGCCCGTGGTTTCGATGAGCGCCTGGAGATCGGTCTCCTCATCCATCCCGTAGATCTCGACCAGCGAGCTTTCGGTCTCGTAAGTGGCTATGGGGGCGAGCTGTGCGCCAGGGGCAGCGCAGCCAGCCAGACTCCACAGAAGCCACAGCGGCCAGCTCCATGCCCCGTTGATGAACAGCGTCCCCAGCAGCAATGACCAGCGCACATTCTGCCTGTAGGAAGTCGCCTGCCTCGCTTCCCTCAGGAGGATTTCATCCAACTCCTCAGTCACCGCCTCGTCGAACTCCAGGGAGGTCTCCTCGATCACACTGAAATCAGTGGGATCAATCCCCAGCGGCAGGAAGAAAACGATCTCGTGAGACACCCCGCTCCTATCCAGCATGGAGATAAAGAGGTCCACGTGGGCCGTATTGCCCTTCCCCAGCTTGACCACCGCGATCTGCTGGCCTTCCTCCAGTTGAGCCCACAGTTGCGGGTCGTTTAGGATAGGCCCACCGTCGGCCATTACTGGGGCCGGCAGGCTCAGTAGCAAGGCAGCTATCACTGTGACAGCCACCAGATGCTGAAATACGAACTTTCCTCTGTTGTTCATTGTTCCCTCCGGACGCACCAGGGTGGACATGATCGGCCCATACGTTGGCGTTGTTGTCCCGGTATCGGGCGATTTGCTGTTCGGATATTGGGGAATGGTTCATACGATCGTTACTCTGGCCGGGTTATTAAGGTCGTGGCGCTCCGCTTCACCTCACCCAGGGTGGCTCCTCGCT
>CAZQDO010000039.1:6138-11262 GCA_964592085.1 uncultured Anaerolineae bacterium
AAGTACTCGCGGTGCGCATCCCAACCTTTGCGGATGTGATCAGCGATGGCGTGAACGGAGGTCATTGTGCTCCTCCTTTTTGTCAACGAATATTGAACGAATAAACGAATGGGACAGGGGCGATTCGTTTATTCGTTGACAGATTGCGAACCACGCACCCAGCGCTTGCGGCGGTGGGCACGGATGTGCTTGGGTGGAAAGAGCCGCTTCCACTCCAGACGCGGCCTCCCGAAGTTAAACAGCAGAATGACCTCGCAATCAGAAGCAGCGAAATAGTCTATGCATTGGGCAATCTCATCGTTGGTGAGGGGATAGAAATGCGCCTTGTACTCAGCTATGAATCTTTGGTCAACCAGGTGATCCGGCTCGTAGAAGTTCACCAGGTTGCCATTCTCGTCGTAGATGGGGAGCTTGGGCTCCCTTTCGGCAGGCACTCCGGCGTCCGCGTATCGCTGGGTCACAGCATTATGATACGTCTCTTCGCGGTGGCCCGGCCCCAGATCGTTGTGGACGTCCATCGCGAAACCAATGGTCTGGTATGTAAGCCCTTCGAGTCCGTCGTCCACCAACCCTGGTCGGTCTCTTGTTGCTCTGGTCATGTTTCTCCTCATTCTCCGCCAACGAATCCCGAGCGAATAAACGAATTCGGTCCCCCTCCTTCGTTTATTCGTTGCCCATTCGTTGACAGTAGTCCAACGCCTCAATCACCAACAACGCCACGGCCACGGGCTCAGGCAGCATCAGGAGCCTCCTGCACTTCCTGTGGGCCGTATACCTGGGCGGCCAAGTCGGGGCCGAGCAGCAGGTCGGCCAGACGACGATGTAGCTCCTGAGGGGTGTCATCAGAATAGCGTGTGCGCGGCCCACTGAGGGCCAGCGTGCGCACGGCTTGGTTCAGTTGGTCTACCATAGCCAATTTGCGCCACGGTGGAGCCTGGCGCAGCAGCCCAATGAGTACCGCCTCGGCTTCGGGGCGAGTGTCGGGGAAGAGAGCACCCATCGGGGACTGTGAAATGTCCTGAGCGGTCGGTAAGCACTCTTCCTCTTTGATGGGGAAGGGCTCTTTGATGAAACAGTGGTCGGTCTCGCTCATGGTGCCTCCTCCATCCTCTCCGAAATGCCCCCCTGTCATTCGCGCCCCGCTTTTGGTCCTTGGCGGAGGTGGTTGGCCCATACGTTGTCGTTGTCGTCCCAGTATCGGGCGACTTCTTGTTCGCGGATTTCTGAGCGTTCCATTGGAGCTCTCTGTGCAGTTGCCGCACAAAGGAACAGAGCCGAAGCGTCTAACTTCGGCCTCATGTCTTGTCTCAAACAGCTATCGCGGCGAAAATGGCCCACAGCAATCAACCAGAATTTCCTTCCCGGGGCTCTGGCCTTTTGGTTCGCGTTCCATACGCACTCCGCGAGGACAGCTGATTGAACAGATATCCCAAAGCAACGACAGTGATCATGTATCCTACAACCACCTCCACTGCAGCCAGCAGTTCGACCCACATGCCATGCGGCGTCAAATCACCAGGGCCAGCGCCGGTAAAGGTAAATATGCTGAAACACAAATTGTAGAGGAAGTTATGCGGCTCGGTCACCGGCACCGGATTACCATTCAACACTAGGCCTTGAGAGAGCCAATATGCCAACGCACACAACAGGATGGGAATTGGGACTAGGATCATAACCGGTCGCCACGGACTGCTGCCGAAGCCAGTGATAATCTGCGTGATCAACAGGCTCAGGAATTGCCAGGCAAATCGTACCCTTTCTCTGATTCTCTCCCTTTTGCTCTTCCCGCCTAACCTAGCCCTTTCTCCCCCTCTGCCCTTCACTGCTAGCCAGAAGAAGAGGTTCTTCCGTGCTCTCATTGAGTAGCAGTACAAAATATCTGCGGCCCTCGGCATATCCTTCTGCCGGTACTCATCCTCCAAAGAGTTGTATGCTTCATGCAGGGTGTTCCAGAGCTTTATGGGATATCTAGTCCGATAAGTGTGTATTTCCCGCTCCGTCCGCTTTATTTCACGGACCGCCCTGTGGCCTATATCAAAAAGGTAGGCGTCCTCGCCCAGACTGTGCAGAGCAAGCCGACAACGCAAATGCCCAATCCAGCATTCCAAGGCCTGGTCCTTAGCCGGTTCAGGCAATTGTGATCTACCTTCGACATAGGGTATGCCTGCCCTCTGATCCACCAGGCCAATTGCCTGAGTATAATGACGCGCCGCTACCCCCCATTGCTTCTTGGATTCTGCCAGTTGAGCATCAAACATGGCCTGGTTACTCATGTTGTTCGACATGACGCCCTCCTGCCTGCTGGCCGGACTCTATCAAGATCTGGTGTACAGTGTCCAAGATGTCGTGATAGTCCCTGAGGGGCTTAGCTAGAACTGGCACACCCTCCGCTCTCAGGTTTCTCACTGCCTCGTCTTCAGGATATGCCGTGATAAAGATCACCGGCAAATCCCGCACGTGTTGGAACACCTCATCCTCTCTGATCTGGTTCCAGAATTCTGCCCCGGTTTGCCGGGGCATCATTTGGTCCAGTACGACCAAATGCAAGGGGGTCTCCTGGTGCAGCTTCTCTCCGGCCTGTTGGGTATTCTCTGCCTCAATGACATGGTATCCCTCTGATCGCAGCGCATCGCCAATGAATCTGCGATGAGACTCCCTGTCATCAACGATCAGGATTCTAATCTCATCTGCCATTATCAACCTCCTGACTACATGGCAAGTGAATGGTAAAAGTGCTCCCTTTTCCAAACACTGTGTCTACAGAGATTCTTCCCCCATGCCTCTCGACAATGTATTCGGCAATGGCCAGGCCGATGCCCGTTCCCTCTATCCTCTCTCTATGTGCAATCTCTCCCCGGAAATACTTCTCAAACACCCTTGGAAGTTCCTTTTCAGGAATACCCCATCCCTCATCCTCCACGCTGACGTAGACAGTGTCTCCCTCGTCCTCGGTGGATATCGTCACTTGATCCCCCCTGTGCGAGAAGTCTATTGCATTCTCTACCAATACCTGAACGGCAGCTACCAGCCTATCTTCGTCAGCCATTATGATATCCTGTTGATGTCCAAAGGCTATCCCAACCTCTATCTGCTTGACCATGGCGCCATACCGATAGAGATCTACTGCTTTGCGAACAACGTTACGCAGAGACACCTTGCCCATTCTGAACTTGAAGACTCCAGCCTCAATCCTTCTTAGATTCAACATGTCTGTAACCATAGAATCAAAGTCTTCCATGGCAGCCAGAATGTAAGTGTAGTACTCCTGCATCTTCTCTGGCCTGGTCTCTATGCCATCCGCCAGCAATTGGGTGAACCCCCGCATATCCGTCAGCGGTGAACGAAACTGATGGGCTATCTCTCCGAACCTCTCCTCCAACTGTGTCACCAAGCGCGCGTTTTCAATGGCAATAGCAGCCTGAGATGCCAGAGCCTCTACTAATCGCTGATCGTTCTCATCAAACCACCCAAGTTTGTCCTGACTGGCACTGATTACGCCAATCGCCTGCTCGCCAACCTTCATAGGCACGACTAACATAGCCCAAGGCTGATCTTGCTCTTTTCTGGCAGGTACAAAGCGGGGATCATACCGGGCATCGTCAACGACCAACGACTTGCCTTTCTCCAAGGCCCAGCCGGCCAGCCCTTCACCCAGCTTGAAACGCCGAGTCCTGATCCACTCAAAAGGCACACCATGGCTCACCTGAGGCACCAGCAATAGTTCACCTTGTTCCCCCTGCCGGAAGAAGAGGACACAATGGACGCAATCCAGATATTGGGCAATCTCTTGGACGATTGTTTGCAGCAGATCCTGGATGTCAAGCTTGGCGCTGACTTTCCGTCCGAATTGGTTGATAGTCTCCAGGTCTCGGATTCGACGTTGGGTCTCCTCGAACAACCGCGCATTCTCAATGGCAATTGCTGCTCTGGGCCGAAAGTCCTCTACAATGGCACAAATCTGATCCGTAAAAAAGTCCGGTTCTTTAGATTGCAAGCTCAACACACCGATCGTCCTTCCCCCAACGTCCAAGGGGTAAGAAACATAGGAACCCAAGCTTTCCAGTACCCTGAGGCCAGTTTCATCTGTCATCTTGCTTTTCCACTCAATAATGTGTTTGTCCTCTTGAGCCCGGTTGGCGATGTAGCGTTTCCCTGTCTTGGATACCCAGACCTGAGGGATGTGATCCTGGCTCATTGGAAGTTCCTGCCCCAATATGGCTGAGAACCACCCGATACTTGCCATCTGGACCAGTCTGTCCCCTTTTTGAAGCCGGATATTCCCCGATTCCGCGCCTGTCAACTCCAGACATGCCTGCACTATTCTCGACAGGGCCTCTCTCATCTCTAACGTCTGCGCGATTTCGGCGTCAACCTCCCTGAGCTTCTCCAATTCCAGGGCCCGGCTTCGAACCGCTTCATGCTCTCTAGCCGTGGCTATCGCCTGGGCTGCGCTGTTGGCATATGGCATCAACCGCTTCAGTTCGCTTTCCTCAAAGGGTCTCCCGCTATGCTTGTTGTCTAACGAGATGAGACCTATGAGCTGGCCATCTACAAGCAGGGGCAGGTCTATCCACGGTATACCCTGCTTGTCAAGGAGCTTATCTATCCACAATGGGATTGGGCCAAGGTCACCAGGCTTGTAGATGGCTGGCTCCTTCTTTCTCAGCACATTTCTTGAATATGGATCCTCCTCCAACGGTAACCTGAGTCCCTCAAAAGATCCTGCTCCGATCCCCCCGACTTGCACCTTGCCTACCAACGCTTTTCCGTCCGGTGACAGGAAATACAATCTGATCCTGTCGTATCCTAGCACTTCTATGCCTTGTAGGATCACCTTCAACCGTTCATCCAAGCTCAAAGTGCCGACCATGCCTCTTTCCATCTCGAAGAGATGCTCCCGGTCTGTGACATCTATACTCACTACTATTGCACCTACTATCTTGTTCCCTCTTCTTAAAGGTGTGGCTGTCATCTCTATGTATCTGTCCCCGCTGGCAGACATTCTGATAACCCGCGTCGCCCCATATCCTTCAAACAACGCCTGAACGGGACAATCGGGACAGGGTTTGTCTTGCCTGTAGGCCCTGTAGAACTCAACCCAGCAGATCCCTCCTATCTGGGCGT
>CAZQDO010000039.1:11272-16060 GCA_964592085.1 uncultured Anaerolineae bacterium
TTGTCCACCAACCTTCTTGCCACATCGTTCAGATAGAGAACCCTGTAGCTTCTGTCTACGATGGCAATGCCAGCACCCAAATCCAGGATAATGCTCTGCAACCAATCTCTTTCTGCGCTGGGATCACGCAATTGCCTTTCCAATTCCCGCATATCATCTAAAGCCTCTACAATGTTGACGATTTCATTCACCACCTCGCCCCTTTTGTACACGTAGCGACAGGCCCCGGCCTTCATGGCAGCCATGCTGGCTTGCCGGTCGCCAAAGCCAGTGATTATCACCACTTCAGTGCCGGGCCACTTCTGAGTGATCATTTGTGTAGCTTCAATCCCTGCCCATGGGGTCTCTAATCGTTGGTCCATCAGGACGAGGCCATAGGCTTCCATTGCCTTCTCCATCTCCTGCAGCGCATCCCTGGCCGTTGCTAACGCCCGCGTGTCGTATCCCTCAACCTGTAACCGCAAGTCAAGGGACTCCCTGAAATTCAAATCATCGTCTACAATCAATATCCTGTGAGTGTTCTTGTCGCTCATCGTGTCTACCTCTCACTTGAAGCAGGCAGTTCAAGGAGAAAACTCGTACCCTTGAACATGCTGCTCGTTTCCACAGTGATTCTTCCCCCCAAGTCTTCTGCCATCTGACGGGAGATGAACAAGCCCAGACCTGCCCCATCCTCTCTGGTCGTGTATCCCAGGGAAAAGATCCGCTCGAAATCTCGCTTGTGAAGGCCCGGGCCGTTGTCCATGACACGCACCTTGACCGGCAATTCGTCGTCCTGAGGTTCATAGGCACTGGTGATTTCCACTACGCCACCGGACACGTCTTCGATGATAAGCTGCTGGATAGCGTTAAGGACGAGGTTCAACAAGATCTGCTCTATGTTCACACCGGCAGCCATGATGCGAGGCAGATTCTCGTCTAAGGCTTGTCTCAGCCGGATGTCGGAGAATTGTGCCATAGGCTCCACGAATCTCAGCACCCGGGGCACATAAACGTTTACATCCAATAGTTCATAGGCTTCGTCCTTGCCCATCTCCGAAAATGCGTCAGCCAAGTCATCTATCCTCTCTTTGGCAGTCACGATACCCCCAATGGCCCGACGCAAGGTGGTCCGCAAACGGTCGTCAGCCAGGCTAGACTGTCCCTTTTCCAGCCGGTCAAAACTGATGGCAACTACATCGGCGTAGTTGGAAAGAGCCATCACCCGGTTGCGTAATTCGTGGATTAGGCCCGACACCATCTGTCCTCTCTGGGTGAAAACGTGGGATTTCAGGAGAGAAGCCCTTATCGCGGCCTTCTCAATCTCAACCCCCATCAACATCGCCAACACCTTGGTTCGATACAAGTCAGACCGGCTGAGGAAATGCTCCCTGGAGTGAAAGAGAAAAACAGCGTGCTCGATCCTATCTGCCACTTTGACCGGCACACCAATGCACGACTTGAAACCATCGGGGAGCAACGGCAACAAATGCTTGAATCTGCCATCGGCCCCCCGCTTCACATTGCCTTCAAAAACTTCATCTCGATCCTCTATCACGTCCTTCACCGGACTATAGCGCAGGTTGTATTTGACGCGTTCAAAATCGCTCAACGCTATCCCGCTGCGGACTATCAGCCTGGCTTCGTAGGTAGTAGGGTCTACATGAAATAGTGCCAACGCCTCAGATCCTGTATCCTCTTGCAGCTCAGCTGCTATCTCCATCAGCCTCCTCTCTAGCGGGGTGTCGGCCTCAGAAAAGATAGGGCGTTCACGTTGAGCAGTATCCTCCGACTCTGGTATGATCTCCGTGGGAGTAGACACAGGAAGCCCGCTGATAATCTCATCTAGCGTCCGCGCCACCTCGACAAAGTCCAGGGGCTTTCGCAGCATGTTGACGATGTTCAGCCCAGGGAACTCTCGCCAATAAGCGGCAAAATACATAGTCGGGTAGTAGGCTGTAGAGAGCACCACCGGAGCGTTTACTTCCTTCTCTCTCAACATCCTCGTTGCCTCCAGGCCGTTCATATCCGGCATCTTGACGTCCATCAAGATAGCCGCATACTCGTCGCCTGCCGCCCTCTGTACCGCCTCCTCCCCGCTGCTTGCCACATCCACCTCATACCCCGCCTGCTCCAGGCGTGCTCGCGACGATTCCCGTACATCTTTCTCATCGTCAACCAATAACACTTTTACGCTCAGCCGCTTCTCTATCGCCTCCACAGACACCTCTTCCAAGGAAAGAAGCTTGGCGGCTGTTGCCTCCATATCTTCACCGCCAACGCTTTCGACCTCATCCATCGTGGATTCCAGTGGCTGCTCAGCCAGTTCTTCCCTTAGCACCCCATCAAGGCTCTGATACCGTTTTCCTCCTCCTCGTGCTATGTCCAGAAGGTGCGCCTTTATACTCAAGTCAATCTGTTTGTGTGCCTCATCGCATTTCAAGACTTTGACCATCACGTCATCGCCGATAGCCAAGGCATCTTCAGGGCGACCCACTTCCCAGGGAGCCAGTTGGGACAAAGGCACCAGCCCTTCAACTCCTAGCTCCAGTTCTACAAATGCCCCATAGGGCATCAACTGTACTACTTCTGCCGGCCAGACCGACCCTACCGAGTACTTGCGGGCTGCGCTGTGCCACGGATCACCAAGCGCCTGTTTAAGGCTCAGCTCCATCCTTTCGCGCTCGACGTCCACTTTCAGGACCAGTACGTCTATCTCTTGGCCGTGAGACAGTACGTCTGCCGGCTCCGGCGGCTCTCGACCCCAAGCTAACTCCTTAGCCCAGATCGCTCCTACCATACCGGGCTCAAGCTCAACTAAGGCTCCCTCTGGTAGAAGCCGCACCACCCTACCCCGAATCTTTTTACCCTCGTATTTCTCTTTGACCCAATCCCAGGACATGTCACCCCTCCCTATGTTCCACTGAGAATAGCAATGCAAGACGAGTCCACACGCTCCAATAGTCTTCCCTCGCCGTCCATTTTAGCACAAAACAGCAGGCAAGTCAATGCTCCGCATTCATTCACATTCAAATGCCCATCACCACTGCGATGGCCCGCCCGCACCGGGGGCACTGCCCGTTCTTCAACTCGTAAAAAGGCAGAAACGCCTGTCAGGGATGCCACCCCTTGAGAGTTAGCGGCAGGTAGATCCGGTAGGGATCGGCAAGGGTCTTGGCTGTTCGATCAAAGGGAGGATTCACGCCGTCGTTGATGGTGGCGGTGTTGATGACGAGCGTTCCTTTGGGTACCATGGCGTCTACGGAGACGCTGAAGGTGATGGTCACAGGCACCCCCACGCTCACTGTGCCCTCCCAGGTGATGACACCACCCGACTCATCGTAACTGCCGCTGGAGGCCCAAAGGGAGCCGGCATTGTAGGCGGTCGAGGCAGGTATCATGTCGGTCACCAGGACCTCTGTCGCATCCAGGCTGCCGTTGTTGCTCAGGATGATGGTGTAGTTGAGAATGTCGCCAGCCTCGGCCACGTTCTTGTCCACCAGCTTGGCTGAGCTAGAGAGATTGGGGCTGGCTCGCTCGAATTTCTGAATGCGATTGTTGTAGGCGTCAGAAACATAGACGTAGCCATCGGAGTCCACGGCGATGCCCAAAGGAGTGTCAAACTGGCCGTTGCCCTGGCCGTAGCTTCCCCATTGGGTCACCAATACGCCTTCAGGGGTGAATTTCTGAGCCCGGTCGTTGAACGCATCGGCCACGTACACATGGCCACTGCTATCAACGGCGATGCCTTTGGGATGGTTGAATTGCCCATCGCCACTGCCGTAGCCGCCCCATTTATTCAGAAAAACGCCATCCGCAGTGAACTTCTGAATACGATCGTTGTCAGTGTCCGCCACGTAAACGCTGCCATCGGGGGCCACAGCCACACCTTCAGGCCAGTCGAACTGCCCCTCCTCGCTACCATCGTTCCCCCACTTGGTGAGAAAGGTGCCGTCAGGCGCAAACTTCTGAATCTGGTCGTTCATGGTGTCAGCCACGTAGATGTTGCCATCTGGCCCTACGGCTATCCCACTGGCCCAATTGGTTCGCTCACCTTCACTGCTACAACAGGCCCCCCACCTGGTTACTTCTGTGCCGGTGCTTGTGTATTTCCGTATCCCGTAGGGACTACCAGAAATGGTACGAGTGCCCGAATCTGGGACGCCGGGGCCACTGACGTAAACATACCCCGTGGCATCTGAGCTCATGTCACTGGGATAATCCATAGTATCCCATGCGGCCAGGAAAACGCCCTGGCTGGTGAACGATTGCACCAGGTCTGCCCAGGCGTCTGCTACAAAGACCGTCCCATTTACCCCAGTCGCTACCCCCTCCGGGTGACGAAGCTTTGACCCTGTGCTCAGGGTACCCCACTTGGTGAGGAAAACACCAGCAGCAGTGAACTTCTGGATGCGGTTGTTCCCAGCGTCAAGCACATACACGCTATCATCGGGAGCTATATCCACGTCTTGAGGGTCCTTGAACTGTCCATCCCCGCTGCCGTAGCTCCCCCATGTGCCGAGGCTCGCCCCATCCGAGTCATACTTGGCGACACTACTGTGCTTGACCGCGTACACATTGCCCTGACGATCCACGGCCAGGCCACAACGTCCCCAGGGACAGGAGTGAGACCATTCGGTAATGAAGTTTCCACTCAGGTCAAACTTCCGAATCTTGTCATCATACCCATCCGATACGTAAACGTAACTGCGCTGAAGGTCTATAGCAATGCCGTCAGAGCCGGCATTCTCCCAGGAGGTGATGAGATTTCCCGTGTCGTCGTATTTCCTCACCGGGCCAGTGTAGTAC
>CAZQDO010000039.1:16070-20247 GCA_964592085.1 uncultured Anaerolineae bacterium
GTGTAGTACTCGTCAAAAACCACGTACACGTTGTTGCTGACATCCACGGCCAAGTCATGGGCAGCATGCCAGCCCCATGCTGTCAAATACGTGCCGGTGGAGGTAAACTTCTGGACAGTGAGGTGGGAAAGGGTTTCTTTATCGGCGACATACACGTTGCCATTGCCGTCCACGGCAACGCCCGTCGGCTCAACGAACTTACCCGCTCTGTAAAGTCGATCTCCTCCCCACTCAGTGATGAACTCACCATTGGAGTTGAATTTCTGGATTCGATAGTTATTCGTGTCGGCCACATACACATTGCCGTTGGAGTCCACAGCGATACCCTGGGGGTCGTTGAAGGTACCTGGGAGCGGCGCACCGTCCCAAGCACTCACGAACACGTAGGTCTCATCTCCAGGAGAAAATGCCGATCCTGTCTGCATGGGAACAAGGACAGCAAGGAGAAAGACCGCTACTAGCGCCGCTGTCCTCAAGGACAAGACGGCTCGAAGAAGGTCATCCCTTTTTTGTGTCTTGCACATGAGTTGGCTTACCATGGCTATCCTCCGTTCTTTGATATTGTGGATGTGTGGAAAATCTATGGTGCAATTCTTTCCATATCTCTCTCCTTAATCTATCCACTCCGGCTAACCTTCCCTCAATATCCATTTTAGCACAAACCAACAGACAAGTCAATGCTCGATTCATCTCAAGGGCCCGTCACCACTGCGATGGCCCGCCCACAACGGGGGCACTTGTCGCCCTTCAATCTACACTCGGTCACACTCAACCCCCGCCGCCGGATCAGCAACTCGCCACACGCTGGACAGTAGGTGTTCTCGTACCGATGCCCCAGCACGTTGCCCAGGTAGACGAAGTCCAGCCCCTCCTCCCTGCCGATGTCGTGGGCTCGCTCCAGGGTTTGCAAGGGCGTGGGTGGAGCGCTGAATTGGTAGGCGGGATAGTAGCCGCTGCAATGCCAGGGGGCGTCGGCGCCCAACTCGTCGCGGATGCGCCTGGCGATGCCCTGCAAAATCCCTTCATCGTCATTCACGGTGGGGATCACCAGGGTGGTTACTTCGATGTACACCCCCGCCTGCTTAGCCTCCCGACAGTTGCGCCAGACCTTCTCCACGTCGGTGCCGCAATGCTTTTTGACCGCTGCCGCATCCCCTTTGATGTCCACGTTCATGGCATCCAGGCCCGCTTCGATCAGCAGCTCCAGCGCCTTAGAGGTCATGTAGCCGTTGGTCACGTAGGTGTTGTAGAGACCCCGCTGACGGGCCAACTGGAACACGTCGAGGGACCATTCCAGGGAGAGGGTAGGCTCGTTGAAGCTGATGGAGGTGCCCTGGCAGCCACGGCGCAGTGTCTCGGCGACGAAATCCTTTGGAGACACGTAGCGTCCAGGGCGAGGGGGCGATTTGGAGATGTCCCAGTTCTGGCACCAGGGGCAGTTGAAGTTGCAGCTCCAACTACCGGCCGTCAGGGCCACGCTGCCGGGGTAGAAATGATAGAGGGGCTTCTTCTCGATGGGGTTGGCGGAGAGAGAGGATACGTTGCCGTAGATGAGGGTGTAGAGGGCGCCGCCCTCGTTTTGCCGCGTGCGACACCAGCCCAGGCCGCCTTCTGCTACCTCGCACCGCCGCTTGCAGGTCAGGCAGCGCACCTTGCCGTTGAGCTTCTCTTGGAGCAGGGCTTGCCTGAAGTATGATACGTCCATCTCGATGCTCCGAGTAGTGAGGCAACGAGTAACGAGTTGACGAGGGGCTGAGGCCAGAGGAAAAGCAGGCACGCACCTTGCTTTATGCTGCCACCATGACTGGTTTGGCTTTCGTGGTCGGATCCGGCACCGGCTGCCTTGTCTCTTTGAGCGATTCGATGTAGAGTGCAATTGCTTCTTCCATCAATCGCTCCGTCTCTTCGAGGGTATCACCAGCAGCAACACAACCCGGTAAATCAGGTGCATAGGCAGAGTAGTTCTGACCAGCCCATTCGTAGATCACAAGATATTCTCTCACCGCTCATCCTCCAGTTCAGCCTGTTTCCAGACGCTCTTAAGCGTGCCGGGCGCGAGATCTTTGCTTGGATGCCCGGCAACGACGACAATACCTTTCTTGACAGGATGCTTTAGTATCCGGTGACTGCCGCGTTGACGTGTCACATACCAACCGTCTTCTGTGAGGCGTTTCAATACATCGCGGACTTTCATTTCGATCTCCCGTTCACAACGATACCACGCACATCGGTTTGACGGACACGCTCATTGTATCACAAAGCGGCAGACAAGTCAACGAGCAACCAACCGCCTCAACTCCCCCAACACGGCCCTGAGATCATCGGGCAGATCCGCGAAGAGCTCGACGTACTCGTCGCTGCCGGGCAGGCGGAAGCCAAGGGCTTGGGCGTGGAGGAACTGACGCTGCAAGCCGCTCAGGCGCTGCTTGCGGAAGCCGTAGACGGGGTCGCCAGCCAGGGGATGGCCGATGGAGGCAAAGTGGACGCGCACTTGATGGGTGCGGCCGGTCTTGGGTTCGGCCTCCACCAGGGTGTAGGGGCGGCCCCCCCTGCCCGTCCCACCGCCGAAGTACTCCACGACCCGGTACTCGGTGCGGGCCTCTCGCCCCCCTTCCACCACGGCCATGCGCTTGCGGCGCTTCTTGTCCCGCCCGATGGGAGCATCAATGACGCCCCGCACCGGCTCCAGGCGACCCTCCAGCAAAGCCACGTAAACCTTCTTTACCTCTCGACGCTTAAACTGGCGCTGGAGGTGTCGGCGGGCTGCATCCTTTTTGGCCACGATGATCAGGCCGGAGGTGTCCTTGTCCAGGCGGTGGACGATGCCCGGCCGCAAATCGCCCTCTGCCCCGGCCAGGTCCGGGCAATGGGCTAAGACGGCGTTGACCAACGTCCCCGTGCGATGGCCGTAGGCGGGGTGCACCACCATCCCTGCCGGCTTGTTCACCACGATGATGTCCTCGTCCTCGTAGACGATGTCCAGGGGGATAGCTTCTGGCTTGACCTCCATAGGCTCCGGCGGTGGGATGCACACCATTACCAGGTCGCCAACCTCCACTCGGTAGCTGGGCTTGGCCACCTCGCCGTTGACCGTGACCGACCCCTCTTCGATTAGCTTCTGAGCGCGGGAGCGGGAGAGGCCCGGCACCACCTGGGCAACGTACTTATCCAGGCGTTGTCCGCCCTCCCTCACTCTCAGCTCAATAGTCTTTTCCACTCCAGCCCTCTAAAAAAGAACACCGAGGCCATAGGCTCTCGGTATGCCAACTACTGGTTATTTGCATCCTCTCAAAGCAAGCGCAGGAACTCCTCAGGCGTCAGCCCTGCATCTTTGATGATTCTGGACAATGTTCCTCGTTTCATAGCCTTGTTGTGCCAGGGAACAGATACAGGGTTGGGGTGCCTATCCTTGTACAAGATTATGTGACTGCCTGTTTGGTGATCCTCATAAAAGCCTGCCTTCTTGAGAGCCTTCAGCACCTTGCGTGGTCGTAAGGCTGGCAACCTAGGATTCACGCCGGCACTCCGACCATGGCAACTTTGACTCCATCGGGATCCGGAACGTAAAGGCCGTGTTTCTTGGCAACAACTAGCCAGCCCTGGATAGCATCCTTGATGTTCTCTAAAGCCTCCTCTTCCGTATCACCCTCCGATATGCATCCCGAAAGGGCGGGAGCGACCACTGTGTATCCCCCCTCTTCCGCCGGAATCAAGACGACTTCAAAGTCTATCATCTCACTTCCTCTGATCTCCAGTCTCTAATCCCCAATCCTCACCATGACGCAAGAGATAGAAAGCCAGGATCACCGCCCCTACGGTGAGGGAGCTATCGGCCACATTGAAAACAGGCCAGACCTTGAAGTCAATGAAGTCTATGACGTGACCGTAGCGCAGACGATCCAACAAGTTGCCCAGGGCTCCGCCCAACTGCAAGCCCAGACTGGCCTGAATCAGCCACCTCTGGCCAGGCAAATAGCGGTAGTAGACGACGATGGCCACGATCACCACCACCGCGATGACCATGAACACGCCCCCGTAATCAGGAAACAGTCCAAAGACTGCTCCTGTATTCGTCACGTAGGTCAGGCTAACCCAGCGCTCCAGAACGGCCACGGGGTTCCAGGACTCGCCTGGCCTGAAGTTGGTCATCACCAGGCGCTTACTGATTTGATCCATC
>CAZQDO010000040.1:0-20189 GCA_964592085.1 uncultured Anaerolineae bacterium
TGTAAAGAATGTCGTCAACGCGGTCTGCGCCAACAAAGATGCCGGATACCAGCATGAACGGATTCCCATGCGAATCGTGCAGGTTCAGTTTGCGGACCTGTGGATCCGGATGATAGTCCATATGCCAGATCCGTTTGCCCTGCCACTTGCTGGTTTCCCGATTCCAGTAGGCAACTATGCTCAATCCACCATATGGTCCACCTCTGGAGCTGATCTCTTGTGTGTGCAGAATCAGCTCGTCAATGCTGTCCTCGTTCCAGTCACCGATCTCGACGGTGGACGTGTAGCGGAGGCGACTGGTGATAGAGGAAGGCGCAAGAGGCAACATCACATCGGCCGCACGGGCCAGTTGATCCAGGCGCCCTTGCTGAGCGGAAATCGACAGGGAGAGGTCAGTACAGCCGTTCAGATAATCCTCCATCCCGCGGATCATTTCTGCCGCAAAAAGGCCGTCGTTCGTCTTGCTCTCTTTTGCATACGACGCGGCAAGTTGAGCCGCTTCATGAAAGGGGTATTGGCACCTCTGCTGTGCGGTGAACGTAGGCGTAGGTGAGGGAGTAGACGTCGGCGGTCGCGTGGGCTGGGGCGGTGAAGGGGTGGCTGTAGGACGCCGTGGGCGCGTTGGTTTGGGAGTGGGTGTAGATACCAAAGTCCGCAAAGGCACGGGTGTGAAAGTAGCTGTTGACGTACGCGAAGGCAAGGGTGTACTCGTGGGGATAGGAGTAAAGGTAGACGTGGAAGCGGATGTCACCGTCGGCATAGGCGTTTCGTCGATCTCTGTGGGAGGCGGCGTCGGGTAACAGGCAACTATCATAACGACAAGGCTCAGGCCCATGATCGCCACGAGCAACGTGTGGCCATTCCTTTCCTGGAATTCCACTCCCATCTACTATCCCTTCGTTTCTCAACTATTTCCGTATGTTCCCACATCAAGCGAATTTGGTTACCACAGACAAATGATCAGATTTGTCTCAAAGCCAACATAACAGCGAAAGGGAGCAAGCTACTTTGACAAGAATACCATGTCAACGCGGATTTGTCCAGTATTCTTCGGAATGCTGTGACCATCCGCACAGGCCAAAATGCTGATGTGTTCTTTCACTCTCCTTGTCTTGACTTCTCATTGCCCTGGTATCTGCCGGCACATTGTCAAGGTATTTGGTGTCAACCCGTTCACCCCTGAAACGCTTGGTCACTTTGTCCATTCTGCCCTTTTCTGTGTTGCGAAGTTGGACGGTTGGGTGTCGTTTTGCCGGTGTTTTTATGTCGTTCCATCTGTTTTTTCTGTCAGACTCGTGAGTGCTTGGTGTCAATTCTCAGAGCCATGCTTATCTGGGTGAACTTTCCTGACAGCCATAACCTTCTTACTTCGAATCAGAAGGCTGTGGGTTCGAGTCCCGCCGGGCGCGCCAGACGAGCTAGACCCTAAGGGTTTGCGAAACCCTTAGGGTCTTTTGCGTTTGCTTGGCGAGATAGACGCCGAGTGAACCAGGGCCGCTGTCAATCTCGTTCGACCGCGATAGAATGAAGGTGCGTTAGGGGCGAAAAGGACTCGAGTTTCTTTTCTCCTATCTTTCAGCCAAAGGTGACAGAACGAGCAGCGCATCCTCCCAGCTATGGGGCGTGGTGAACGACGCGACGCCAGCATTGGACAAATGGCCCGCAGCCTGCGATTCTCCGGTCCTCGGGTCAATCCAGTGCGCGTCGACCGGACTCGCGAGCTTGTCCAGGCGGACTGAAACCGACGCCGGATCAGCCAGATAGACCATGGCCCAGCGCCCGTCTCGGTGTCGGGCCGCCAGGTTCAGCACACGTCCCTCGATACGTCCGCCCTCTGCCAAAAGGGCCTGGTCCGGCACCAGCTCCCACCACTCGTCACGCGCCAGAAAGATCCTTTTCAGAATGCCCAGTTGGGCAGCGCCGGGCGCGTCCAGCGCCTGTTTCCAGGTCGGGAGCACCCGCCAGCTATCATTGTGTCCATAGGTATGCGAGGCACCCGCCAGGTAGGAATAGTAGGCCTGGCGGCGCACCCAGAGGGGCGTCACATCAAAGCCGTACTCGGTGCCGCCCTCATAGGCCCCCTCGGCCATCACGACCGGCTTTGTGGGCGATAGGTGGTAGTCGGCCGTCACCATCGGGTAGATCAGCTCGACGCTTCGCCAGGTCTGCATGCAGTTACAGTCGAGCCAGTCTTCGTTGTGGATGAAACTGGAGGTGTACGGTGCGGGATCGGGCTTGAAGGTGATGAGATGGGCGCCACTGTCGCCTCCCCTAAGCCCCGCCGCCAACTCGCGCAGGATCGGGATGAATTCCTCGGTCGCCTCAGGCGTCATGGACCAGACCAGATTGGGGAAACGCCCGTACCGCTGCGCAAGCCACTGCGCCCAACCGCGCGCCTTTTCGAGCGTGATCAACTTCCGGTAGCGCTGATGGAACACGGTCATGGAAATAGCGATATCGCTCTCCCGGGCGATCTCTATGATCGCGTCTACATTCTGAAAGTACGCCTCGTTGGGGGCGCCGGGATCGTCGTTGTGGCAGGGCTTTGCGCCGTGGAGGTTGGGCCGGGTACCATCGCCGACCCCCAGGAGCATCACCTGCATAAAGTCAAAGCCGGTGGCTTTGCTCTTCTCGATGATGAGACGGGCTTCATCGAGGGTGAACTCCCGGAAGAGCTGCCACTGGGTGGTGCCAAGCCAGAAGACCAGATTACCGGTCGGGTCGGCGAAATACCTTCGATTCGCACTGATTCGGATGGGATGCACGGTTCTTCCTCCTTAACGGGCACTGTAACAGAGATGCTGCTGACCGGTGGGAATAGTCATTGAGCATCCTGCAAAATCCGGCGCAGGCGCTGCGCCGTCAATTGGACTGCGGAGTCAGGTTCGAGAGTATAGTGATAGCCGAGCTCGGCTGAGAGGACGCCGTCAAAGTCGATCTGATACAAGGCATCGATCAGTTCCCGGAAGTTGAACGTCCCTTCGCCAGGAACGAGATTCTGCTGCTGCATGCCGTCGTTATCATTGACGTGCAATTGCAGCAAACGATCGCCCAGAAGATCGACTGCCTCCCGAGCGGTTTCTCTGCCGAGGTTCATATGCCCCGTATCCAAGACGACTCCGAGATTCACGTACCCTAGCCCCTCGATCACTCTCAAGGCATCGGCTGCTGTAACAACCAGATCGGTGACGAAGCGGTTGGCAGGCTCAACACCCAGCTTGATGTCGTACTGTAACGCGTGTTGGCAAACGGCGTCAATGCTATCAGCTAATCGCCTCAAACCGTCTTCTCGATCTTGCCCATAGATGGTTCGTCCAGGGACGACAAGCAAGATGGGAGATCCCAGCTCTACAGCGTTGTCCATGCATTCCTTCATATACTGGACACTGTCTCGCCTGACTATGTCGTTCGGACTACTCAGGCTATACGGGTAGCGGTAGAACGCAGGCAGGAAGGAACTCACGGTCAAGCCACTCTCATCGATGAATTGGCCAAGATGCCGGAGTGCCTCCACAGTAAAGTCATGGCGATACACGTGTGGACGGCCACTCCACACGTCGATGCTGTCATATCCGGCCGCCGCAATGCGCTGGACAGCTTCCTGGATGGGATAGTTCAGGTAAACACCTGAAACGATGCCAATCTTCATGCGTCCTCCCGATAGCACCTTCTCAGTGGTGCATAGATTCAGTCTCTTTTCCCTCGCAACTCGAGCGCACGTCCGAGTTCCTGATATTCCCCTGCCGCGCTGCACAAATCGCGCCCTTCCACGGCTGGCGCGATGGCCCTAGGTCCTGTTACCACAGGTGGGAATCTCCCACACGGCTTCGACAATACCGTCGCGAAGGGCATAAAACTTGTCATAGAGATTGACTGTGCCGTTTGCGTCGCGCACCCAAAGCTCAATCTTGTCCCCTACCTTCACTTCCCTTGTGGCATTTTCGAGCCCCACTCTGCCGTGTTCTTGCGAAAATCGGATGACTGCCGCGCCCTCGGGATCCTTGATCTCTGGTGTACCCAATTGAGCGCTGATCGCCTTGCTGCCGACATCAACAACGGCAAGATTCTCAGCCCCTTTCCATGAGGGTCTGCTAATCACCGTGGAAAGAACGGTAAGGGCACAGTCAAAATCACGTACCCCCTTCTCCCTGAAGGCGGTGTCCATCAAAAGGTATGTACCGGCTTGGATTTCCGTCACTCCATCTATGCTGGCCGCATACTTGTAAGTGAACGTTCCTCCCCCGCTGACGATTTCCACATTGAGCCCAGCCTCTTCAATAAAGCGGCGTGTGTCTACAAGAAGGGAATTCGCCTGACGTGATAGTCTCTCCCTCTCGGATTCCTCAGCCCGGAATGCGCAGTGCCCGTCATAGCCCATCAGGCCCATGTATCTCAACCCTGGCGCTTCATAGACAGCCCGGGAAAGGGCAAGCGCCGGTTCGGAAGGCTCAACTCCACAGCGATTGTGTCCGATGTTCACCTCTACGAGCACCCGTATTTCGACACCTCTGGCCTGCGCTGCCAAAGACAACTCCTCGACATTATCGGCACTGTCTACAGCCACCATGACGTCTGTGTACGCTGCAAGATTGACCAACCGTTGGATTTTACGGGTGCCGACGATCTCGTTGGCGATCAGGATGTCGGTAATCCCGGACGCAGCGAGCGCTTCGGCTTCTACGAGTTTGGCACAAGTCAAGCCGATAGCTCCTGCTTGTAGTTGTTTGTGAGCCAGAATTGGCGTAGCTCTGTAAAGCTTCACATGGGGACGAATGGCAGCCCCGACTCCATTAAAGTAGGTCGCCATTTTGTTGAGATTGGACTCCATCACGGGCAGATCGATGAGCAGTGCGGGTGTATCAATCTCGCTTTTGTGCAATCCGACTTCGTATTCGTGAATGCTCATAGTCAAGCCATCACCTGTGTGAGGGTGTGAATACCCACTGCCTGTGGATAACGAACGCTAGTACTCCGGATCCATTTCGCCAGACGGCACTTTATGCTGGATCTCGACGACTTGCTCTGCACAGAGAACGCTACCGACGACGGCGTACACCGAGCGACTCCACGCGGAGGCGACCAATACAGCGCAAGTATCCGCGTTGCCAATCTGGCTGACGGTGCTCTCTGAAAGAGGCCGCTCAAGGATCTGATCGTGCTGCCCCCCTTCTTTTGACGAGGTCAGGTGATGGGTGGTTCACGAAGGCTGAGTGTTCATAAGAAATGAACCCGTGCATTATAACATTATCGGCGTGTCATTGTCAACCTTTCGCTCTTCATTCGGCTATTGACTTATGAAGAAACCGTGATATACTGTTGATATGTTCTGAACATTCCCGATTTGTGAACTCTTTCCCACGGACAAGCATTGTGCCCAAGAACTGATGAGGGTCCACCGGCTCTCGGACCGGAAGTTTCGGAGGCGAATACAAAATGGACACAGGAACGCAGAGTTGACCATGCCTGCATCCAAGGACAAGAACCCCAAGATGTCCCTCGAGGAGTTTGACAAGCTTTTCGAATCTCTCAAAAACTGGGGGCGGTGGGGGCCGGATGATCAAAAGGGCACACTGAACTATATCACGCCTGCTCAAGTGCGTGCTGCCGCGGCACTCGTGAAGAGCGGCCGCAGTGTATCGATGGAGATTCCTCTCAACACTCTGGCCGGGCCAGACAACCCCAATCCGGTGATTCATTACATGAACACCTGCCATGATGTCGACGTTGGCTCCGGCGAGCTCCTGCGCTTCGCAACAGATTTCCTTGGTATTCAGTTCCACGGGGATTGCCATACCCACATCGATGCCCTCTGCCATATTTCCTATAGGGGACAACTGTACAACGGCCACCCAGCGGATATGGTCACAAGTCGTGGGGCACTGGGGCTCGACATCACGACCCTTGGCGATGGCGTTGTGGGCAGAGGTGTCCTCATCGACGTGCCACGCTATAGAGGCGTCAAGTGGATCGAGCCAGGGGAGGCCATCACTCGCGAGGAGATCGAGGCCGTCGAGGAATCCGAGGGTGTGCGGCTTTCGGAAGGCGACATCATGGTGTTCCGGACCGGGCACCATCGCCGTCGCCTTGAGCTTGGCGCGTGGGATCCCGGGTACACAGGGGAAGGCCGTGCCGGACTTGACCCGTACAGCCTTACTCTGATGCATGAGCGCAAGGTAGCAGCCTTTCTGCCCGATGGCGACGGCGAAACTGTGCCCGGGCCCATGGAGGAAATCGAGTACCCGATTCATCCCCTGCAGGTCACGGCAATGGGTATGACCGTCGCCGATAGCCTCCAACTCGAGGATCTCGCCAAGGTCTGCGAGGAGGAAGGACGCTGGGAGTTCATGGTGGTTCTGGCCCCGCTACGACTGCCCAAGGCCACGGGCTCTCCGCTCAACCCCATCGCGATCTTGTAATTCCGTCGGCCAACGCCAAGATCGAGGATAGAAAAGAGGTATACAAATGGCACGTTACGGTTTCGAAGGCAAGGTGGCCCTGGTCACCGGCGCAACCAAGGGAATCGGGCAAGCGACTGCGGTTCGACTGGCGAAAGAGGGTGCGCTTGTCGGGGTGAACTACAGGGCGACCGGCGACCCCGGTGCGACGATGGCCATGATCGAGGAGATCGGGGGAAAGGCGTTCCCGGTCGAAGCCGATATGCGCAAGCCAGAGCAGGTTATCGCCATGGTTGACCAAGTGGCTAGGAGAGGTGGCCGGCTCGATTTCCTCGTGAGCAATGCGGCCGTCAATCCCCTCCTGCAATGGGATGAGACTACGCTTGAACAGTATGACGAGATACAAGAGACCAACCTGCGCGGAACGTGGGTCGTCTGCCAGGCTGCTGCAAAGCAGATGATTCGCGAGGGACATGGCGGTGCCATCGTCACTGTGTCGTCCATCTCGGCATGGGTGGCGGCACGCGAACAGACAGTCTATTGTGGCACCAAAGCCGGTATATCGATGCTGACAAAGGGTCTCGCTACGGTTCTCGGTCCTCACGGCATCCGCATCAACTCGGTGCTTCCAGGTGCTATCCTCACGCCCATGAGCGCCGAGCTCGTAGCTCCGGGTTCTCCGGCTCGCAAATACTACGAAGAGCGGACGCCATTGGGACGGATCGGAGAACCGGAGGAAGTAGCCAGCGCCATTGTCTTCCTGTTGAGTGACGAAGCAAGCTATATCAACAGCTCCGAGCTACTGATCGATGGAGGATTCATCACCAACGCCGAATAGACGCAGCTCGTCCACGGGAGGAAAGCGTGAGTCTGGTCGGAATTGACGTTGGTTCCAGCTCTGTAAAAGCTGCCGCCTACTCTGAAGATGGCGAACTCTTGTCAATAGCGAGTCATGACTTGACGGGGCTCCACCCAGAACCAGGCTCGTGGGAGCAAGACGCTGAAGAGATATGGCAGGCAACATCGCTTGGGATGCGAGAGCTCACGGCGAGCGACGCATTGCGCCAGGATCCGCCCAAAGCTATTGCCATCAGCGCCTCTGGACGCGAGAACTTTCTCGCCGATCCGGACGGCAACCCGCTTACCTATGGTGTGATGGGCGCTGATACACGCGGCGCCGAGTTCGATGTCCCCCCAGAGGGGGCACCTGTGCCAGAGCCATGGTGCCTCTCGTGTGGCCATTTGCGGGAACGTATGGACCCCGTTTTCCGTCTGATGTGGTGGCGCAAATACCATCCGGAGATCGTGGCAAAGGCCAAGTACTTTCTAGGGTGGCACGACTTTCTGGCGATGCGCATATCTGGCCGTATAGCCATCGACAAGAGTACAGCATCCAGATATCTGGTTTACGACCTCCAAAGTCACGACTGGGCACCCGACCGCGTATCTGAATACCAAATCGAGTCAAGCTTTCTGCCGGAGGTTCTGTCCTGGCCGGCTGTTATTGGCGACGTCCGGCCTGGGGTGGCGGAAGACTGGGGTCTGTCTCCAAAGGTGCAGCTCGCCCTTGGCGGCCACGACGTTAGCTGCGCTGCCGTTGGAGCTGGCGTGTCAGAAATCGGCACAGCGTGTCTGATCAGCGGTTCCTATGAAAACCTTCTGGTCATGACCAGTGACCCTCCAACCGCAAACATGCTTCTCAGGGGTTTGTCCGTTATGCCTCACCCAGGGGAAGCGGGGCTATCTGTGCTTGCTGTATGCCCAACAGGCAACGCAGTGCTGAATTGGGCAAGAGATCTTGTGGGCATGAACATTGAACAGGTCGAGGTCGAACTGCAGATGGGCCACCTGGAACCGAGCCCTGTGCTGGCGGTCCCATATCTCTCGGGGTCTATGGTCTATTGGAAAGAGGGTCGTAAGGCAAAAGGCGCACTGCTCGGTCTCACCCTGGCAACGTCGCAGACTGATGTCGTCAAGGCGTTTATGGAGAGCATTGCCTATGATCATGTCAACACCTTCTCCCTATTGCGCAAAGAAGGCGTGCAGGTCAACCGGATACGGGCAACCGGGGGAGGTTCTCGTTCCCTGTGGTGGACCCAACTAAAGTCTGACTTGACGAACGCAACCATAGAGGTAGCGGAACAACAGGAGGCAGGAACGCTTGGCGCAGCCATACTGGCAGGTGTGGCAATCGGGGTCTACGATAATCCCGAAGAAGTCAGCGTTTCGTTCTCTGGAACAAGTAGAGTGCACGAACCAGACCCAAAGCGGGCTGCGCTACACCAGGATCGCCTCCAATACTACCGCACGACAGTCGGGACGCTTCTGCGCGAGTTGTATTGAGCCGAATCGGACATACCTTGAGCGTGGGAGTTCATCAGCATTGTCTACCCACCTTGGCTGCCGGCCGTTTCGCCAATGCTGGCGTCGCGGCGTTCACCACGCCCCATGGCTGGGAGGATGCGCTGCTCGTTCTATCGCCTTTGGCTGAAAGATAGGAGAAAAGAAACTGTCCGGTCAAGCATAACCTCCCGACTTTGAACCAGAAGGCTGTGGGTTCGAGTCCCGCCGGGCGCGCCAGGAAAAAGAGGGCATCGATGACGGCGAGTGTCGTCATCGATGCCCTCTTGACATTTCCTGGCGAGATAGACGCCGACCTCTACTCTGAACCAGGTTCCGCGTCGAGCGACCTCTGGTGTAGTGGATGTCCAACCGGAACTGGCTCGACGCTCGTTTTCCAGAAACCCTTCTTGCCCAGCACCTTGCCCAGGTAAACCAGACTCAACATGACCGGCACCTCCCAGAACAGGCCCATCGTCGTGCCCAGCGCGGCCATCGAGCCCACACCGTACATAGCCACCGCCGTGGCAATGGCGATCTCGAAATGGCTCGACGAGCCAATGATCACCGTCGTGATCGCTTCTCGATATGCCAGGTTAAAGGCGCGAGTGACGATCAGATTGTAGCCCACTACGATGACAAAACCCAGTAACAGCGGCGCCGAAACCAGTAGCAAAGCGTCAAAGTGATCGAGCAAAACCTGCCCGTTCAGGGCAAAGAGCACGACCAGGGTCATTAGCAGCGCAATGATGGCGACCTTGCCCACAGCCGGGCGGTAGGTGTCCTCGAACCACGCTTCTCCTTTGGCCTTGACCAGCAGTCGCTTGCTGACGATGCCCAACAGGAGCGGCAGGCCGATAAAGACCAGCACCGAGATGGCCAGTAGGCCACGATCGATGGGAATACCCTGGATGCCGGTCAGGAGCGCAACTATTGGCGCGTACAATACCATGATCGTCAGTGTATTCAGGCTGGTGTTGACGACGTTTTGTTCCTGGTTGCCCTCGGCCAGCTTGCCCCACACCAGGACCATCGCTGTGCACGGGCTGGAACCAAGCAAGATAACGGCAACCATCAGTTGCTGGTTGTCCTTGAGAAACAGCTTGGCGAGCAACGCAGCAACAGCCGGCGCGATCATCCAGTTCGAGAACAGGCTGAGCAGGATCGGCTTGGGGTTGCGGCGCAGCTTTTTCAACTCGGATACCTGCAGGTTCAACAGAGCAGGGTACATCATCAGGAACAGGCAGATCCCGATGGGGATAGAGATGCCCCGGATCTGCCACGAGTCGATGGTCTCGCTGATGCCCGGCACGGTCTGCGAGAGGATGATGCCGGCGGCCATGCAGAGCGCGACCCAGATGGCAAGGTACTTTTCGAATGTGCTCACGATACGATCTCCTTCGCTAGATGTCGTTCATCGGTGTGCTGGTCAGGTTGACAGAGCACACAAAGTTTGAATGTCCCGGACGAATACAGAGTGCCCTGGGAGCAGTTCGTGGTGTTCCGCACCGCCTCATAGGCATTCTTCCTTGATACTTGAACATCCGTTGAATCATTCCTGCAAAAAAGGGGGATGGTCGTGACCATCCCACATGGGCGGCTCTGCACAGGAAACGCCCAGGCTCTGGCGATGCTTGGCCTGAGCGTCTCTGTCGACCCACCCATAGTTCAATGATGGTTAAATTGTACTCGAAACGGATCGTTTGTCAAATCTACTTCTTGCGTGATCTTTCCACCGGAAAGATGGCGTCTTCCGCTCATCAATCCCCTGCGAAATAGTACAGCGACGGAACCTGCTCTAGCGCGGCCCCCAATGCCGGCTTGAGCCGATCGTAGGCCCACGTGACCTGTACGTCATTCTCCCCCAGCGGCCCCAGCCAGTATCTGATCAGGCGGAGCGCGTTGACGCCGCCGCCCACGTCCTCGCCCTGACGCAGCAGCTCGCGCACCTGCGCTTCGACAAAATCTGGGGTCATCCTGGATTGGAGCGATTCAACAACCTCTTTGAGTTTGTCGATGTCCATCGTTTCCCCTTTCAACTATAGAGCTCGGCCAGGCTCGCGTTCAACCGAGACGCGATCACACCTGACCCAGCAGTTCGGCCAGACGACGTCCTCCCTCGGCAAACGCATCCTCCTGCAGGTGCGGGCAATCTGGCACACGTCGGTTGCCGAGCAACAGTCCGACGCCAAAGGCCATGCATGTGGCCTCCCCACACTCCTTGCAGTTGAGCCGCGGCAGCAACCAGTACGCGTCCAGCGGCGTCAAGAGCTTTCGTCGCTCGTGGCATGGGGTAATCTCATTCCGGCGCCGCCAGATGTCGTTGCACAGATCCCTGAACCAGGAAAGCTGGGCCATTGCATCTTCCGCTCCGTCCACCTTGGCCATTACTGCCACATGTGGGTAGAAAGTGAGAATGCGTTCCCCACGCTTGATGGTGACCGTGTTGGCACCAGGGTTGTACATCAGGTTGGGAACAACGGCGTTCAGGTATGGAAAGACAGCATCCACGTGATCTGAGAACTCGGCGATGACCCGGTTCTTGGCTGGATCGGCGATGCAATCGAGCACGTGGGTGATCTTGAAACTGCGTAGGAGCTCCTCGCATTGACGACCGCTCAAGTCTGTAGCCACTCCAGAAGGGATGGTCAGCCAGAGTCAGAAGGCATCTGGCAGCTATGGGACCTGCATTCAGCAAGTATCGCAGCTCTTGGGCCCGCACGAAGGCAGGCGAGGCTGGATGCGGTTCACGTCTAGTAGATGTCTCATCGCTGCATCGAATCGGGCCAGCTTGTCGTGGTCGATCGAGTAATAGATCCATCGCCCATCTTGCGCATCGCGCTCGCTCTGCACCAACCCCGCGTCGTGCAGGACGCGCAGGTGATGCGAGATCAAGCTGAGTGAAAATCCCAGCCGGTCAGCGATCTCGCAATTGCACTGGACGCCCTCCATCAACACGTTAAAGATGCGCAGGCGCGAGGGATCGGCCAGCGCTTTGAGCATTCGAGCCAGTTCTTTCTCCTCGAGACCCTGCTGCTCCAGGAACGACGATTCAGTTGTAGAAGACATATAGTTCAACATACATTGAATTATACCCGATATCTCTCCATTGTCAAATGGCGGTACGGCTCCCTGCATACGTCGCACCCAAACCGGACATCAGGTTGCCAGCCCGTCCCCGATTCTCCTTCGAAGACTGAATGTCTGTGCTCAAAAGCCTGCAGCTAAGAGCAGCGGTGAGACAACGCCCCAGATGCGCAGCACGTCGTACGCTAACCACAGCCCAATGCCCAGGAACAACACCGCCGTCGCCAGCTTGACGGCCGACGTATGCCGCTGCAGCAACGCGCCCAACTGCTGCGAACTGGTACCTGTGTATGAAGCGATCAAGACGGCGACCAGCGGGGCAATGAAGGCCAGACAGTAAACGATCAATGTCAATGTGGATTGCGCCCGGTAGGTAGGATTGCTCAGTCCCTGGATGATCGGCACATAGACCTGCCCGGTGCATGCCAGCTCGATGAACGAGACGACCACCCCGGCCACGAACGAGGCCAGCACAAAGGCGCGGGCGTTCATGCTCTTGCGAACCGCCGCATTCGCCCACCAGCGCAGCTGGTCAGGCAGGCGGAGGGCCATGTCCTTGACCCGGCCCCGTCGCGCCTTGCGATAGTCGTCAAAACTCAAGATCGCCAGGGCAAGACAGACCAGGGCGATGGCGATGTTCAGGATCGGGCGCAGCACCGGTCCCACTACGCCGATCAACCCGGCCAGGACCTCGCGCAGCAGCATGCCAAACGCCAGGTAGGAGAGAAAGACGGCCAGCGCGAAAGATAGCCCCACCGCCAGGATCTCATGCTTCTTGCGCTCCAGCAGAGCCAGGTAGGAGACAAAAAAGACGATCGTCGCAAACGCGCAGGGATTGATGCCGTCGATCAGCCCCGGCAGGATCACCCCCCACCACGGCGGTGGGGGCGGCAGACGCACCGTCTCATCGCACGTCTCCCATGTCGCTACAGCGCCGTTGGTGGCGTACCAGGATACCAGCTCCACCAGACGCTCGTACTGGATGTCCTGATCCACCAGGTAGCCGGAGCCGACGAACACGGCCGGCGCGTCGTGGCGCTTTTCTTCCGGCACGTCCAGCCGCTCAGAGAGACACAGGTTGGTCGACAGATCCCTGAAAATGCCCATCTCGTGGATGACCAGGTTCGGGAACTGGTCCTGGAGGTGGTCCAGGGCAATGGAGACGCGGTCGCACTCGCTGCACCCCACCTCGGCAAAGTAGGCCATATGGATCGCGGGCTGTTCGGCCGCTGCTTCTCCGGCTACAGGCGTGGCCTGGTTGGCCGCCGCGAGGCCCTCATAGATCTCTCGGTTCGCGTCGGAAGCCTTGCATCCCGTACAGTCTTCTTCGGCCACGACCGGCGTGGTCGTAGGCAGCACGATGGGCGATTGCCCAAAGAGCTCGCCCGTCCATCCCGGCAGATCCGCTCCGCCGGCGCCCATGAACCATTCGATCGCTGCCGGTAGGTACGTCTCGATCTCTGTTTGTCCGAGGAGCACGGCGTACATGCTGTACTCGTCGCCGATCAGGATCGTCGGCACGCCGCCCCGCCGATCCTCCGAGACGTCGGCTCGCTCTTCCAGGTCCAGGAGTGCGATATAGTTTTCTTCCTTTTCGACGCTGTACACCTCCCACTGCAGGCGATCGCCGTACCGGGCCTTGAGCGGAGGAAATACGTTTTCCTTGACATACGTGCAGTGCGGGCACGTGGGGCTCCAAAAGAACATAAAGCGCACCGCCGGCTCTGGCGCCCCGCCCGGGCGGGGCACGTCGGGATAGTCCACGCCGCCTCGCTCCAGGTATTCCTGGATCAGGGCGCGCGCCCCTGCGTCGATGGATTCCCTGCCGACCAACACGTCCTTGCCAATCAGCAGGGTAGGCACGTCGAGATCGGCCTCGGCGACCCCACAGGCGCGCGCCGCGTCCAGCCACCAGCGGTAGTTGTTCTCGTCCGAGATCTCGACCGCCATGACCTGGAGCTGCTGTCCGTACTCCCGGTAGAACGGGGAGATGACCTCCTGCCGCACCCACTGGCAGTCATCGCAGGTTGCAGAGTAGAACAGGTAGCCCCGCACGACGGGACCATCTTGCGCCTGCACGGCGCGCGCGACGAACAGCCCGCACAGCAGGACCAGGATCGAGGTCAGAGCCATCTTGGGTTTCAACGCCTTTGTCTCCTTGTCGATGGAAGTGCAACGACTGCGCTCAGAAGCCATTCACCGCCCGCCAGGTCGATAGCTGTCCAGGATCGTGCGCGGCGGGAAAGAGATGGCCCGAGGTGGGCAGGCGTTGACACACATGCTGCACCCGACCTGGCAGCGAAACGGCTCGGCAACGATCACCGTGCCATCGGGCGTGGCCCGGTACACTCCAAACGAGCAGAACTTGAGGCACGCGCCGCACCCGTCGCACAGCTCCAGCGCCACCGTGGGGAACCACGGGATCTGCTCGCGCAGGTATCCGTGCCAGGTGCCATAGTCGACCCGCTGCGGCACATTGCCCTGCTCAAAGGCGGCCACGTATCCACGATACTCGCGCAGCAGGGCCTCGGCGTACGCGTGCTCCGCGCCTTTGGGGATATAGTTGTGCGCACGGGCGCGCGCCACCAGTTCCAGCCCCAGACCCGCTTCATCCGGCTCCCGTCCCTGCTCATACATCCCTTGGAATAACTCATCCAGGCCGTGCATTCCGGCTGGGCGTGCTCCTACCAGGATCTGTCGAACACTCAGTTGACTCATCTCTCACCCTTCTCCATCATTGCCCTCTACCTTCCTGCGCACCCTCCGATCGGCATCCTGTACGGCTCGATCTTTCCACCGGAAAGATAGTGTCCTCTCCTCATCAGCCGCCCTCGAGAAAGCGCAGCGAGGGACTCTGCTCCACCGCAGCGCGCAGCGCCGGCTTCAGGCGGTGGTAGATCGGCATGACCTCTGCATAGCGCTGTGTAAGGTCGCTCACCAGATGCATGACCACGCGGATGGCACCCACGCCGCTGCCCCCATCCATTCGCTGCTGTAGCAGCTCTCTCACGACACGTTCGACAAAGATGGGCGTCAGCTCGCTCTCAAGCAAGGCAATATGCTGTTCCAGGTCGCTAGAGTCCATGTTCCTGCCTCTTTCCTACCGCAAGGCATTGACGTGCACGATCCTAGCCGTTGTAGAGCGGTTGCCTGTCGGGCTGCCCGTTAAGTTGGCCTTAGCCAGGCCTGTGCCGCCATCTGCATCGCATTCCACGGTCTGTTGAGCGGCGACGTGAACGTCTCCAGCCAGCGCTGGAAGCCAACATCCGCTGGATCCACTATGCTAGGAGTGCCGATCGCCGGGCAGCAGGGCAGCCAGGGGTAGCGTGACGAAGCTCATCCCCAAGGCGAACAAGCCCGGGAAGACGTGGACTGCGTGCGAAAGCAGGGCCAGACTGGCGGCCCACAGGCCGCCGATCACTCCGCGATCCGCCATCTGCCATAAGCCCATGCTAGAGTTTGTTCTCGCTGACCAGCACCAGGCCGTTCTCTCGCACGAGGGCACGCACTTCCGGCAAAAAGCCCCCAATGTCCTCCTGCTCAGTCGAGGTGACTTCGAAGGACATAAAGAAAGGTGTCTTCTCCATGGCCCCTTGCACCGTTGGAACGTTCAACTGCAGGCTTACAATGTCGAAGGGGCGGTCGCGCACCAGGTCTTCCAGTTTGATCAGGAAGCGCTTCTCGCCGAATTCACCCGCCACTTCCATGCGCACGTGCGTGGTCAACCTGGCGACTTGATCCTCTGCAGCAGCCCGGGCCTTGAGCGCGGCCTGCTTTTCCATTTTCTCTCTTGCTTCCTGGCGCACGACTCTAAAGATCTTGTGCTCGCGCTTCCAGCTCAGGTCTCGTCCAGGAAAACTGATGGCCTCCACCGGGCACACCGTGCCACAGGTACTGCAGCCGACCATGCAGTCCAGCGGACGCGCTACGACCGCTTTGTTGTCCTGCATCTCGTAAACGAGGCGACCACAGGTTGCGTAGCATAGTGTGCAGCCGATGCAGGTGTCTGCATCCACCGTCGGATACCAGGGGATTTCTTCCTGTGGAATACCGTGCCAGGTTTTGTCTATTGCCATTTTCGTTTCCTTCCCTGCTAACTGACGGCGCATTATACCGTACTCTTTCCTAACACACCACTCTCGCCAACCGCAAAAGGCTAGCCGATCCTTCGTTCCGACATCCTCCTACCTCTTGCCCGTCGCATTCGCGCTCAACGAGCGAGCAGTACAGGCGCTCCCTGTGGTCCACCAGTCGGCCTTCCAGGTAAGCCTGGACCGCTTCGTCAATGCCGGGGCGGTGCCGGCGGACACAAGGCGGATGCCAGCCTCAGCCAGGCCGTGGTGAGCCCCGACTCCCATGCCCTGCGCCAGGAACGCCTGGAACTCCGTGATGGCAGCGGCCATCTGCGCATGACAGGGCTGTGCCCCCGGACCCAAACCGTGGCTGCACAGGTCGGCCTCGTGCAGGTTGTCTCCCTCCAGCCTTCTCACTAACCGATCGTCACCGCTTCTGCTGGTCACCTGATCCTTCTGTCGCCGATCTCGCTGATGCCCGCCCCGGGCACATCGATCATGACTCTTCAGCCCCCCTCCAGCGCCTGGTGCACTTTCTTCCGTAGGTGCTGGTCGAGGAAGGCCAGCGCTCCGTCCGCATCGCGGTCGATTAGGACGCGGTACAGATCCAGCAATTCCTGGTCGCTGAGCACGATCACGAGTGATTTCTGCATGGCATAGCCTCAACTTTCCTCTGACACAGATTCGCTTCTGGGGTTCACCAGTGTGCCGTCCAAAGCACTATGAATCTCTGTTGGACAGACGAAACCCGGGACGCACGACCATCACCGAGCAAGGCCCATTGGCCACCACACGGGTGGCCACACTGCCCAGGAAGAAATCCTTGATCCCCGACTCCCCCAGGCTGCCCACGACGATCAGATCGACGCCCCCTGGCCGGGCATAGTGGAGCAGCTGCTCCACCGCGTGCCCAAACAACATATCTCAGCGCACCTTCACCCCGGCCGTCCGGGCCACCGCCAAGGGCTCCTGGAAGACCGGCCACCTCTGCGGCAGGTCGGGGCGTTCCGGGTACTCCTCGGTTCCGATCTGCCCGGGCTTCAGGGAAACAACACGGCGTTGGCTCTAGTTCGTTCCGGCGGACTACTCCCGATTGATTTCCACGGCACACCTCTTGCCATGGGCCTATGTCAGCTCCCATCCCCCTCTTTATCCGTACTCGGGCTGCTGTCGATGAAAGTCAAGATCGTGCGGCGCAGTAGGCACGGTATTCACGCAGCAAGGCCGCCTTGTACTCCTCTTCCACCTTGTGCGTCCGCGAGACATAGTTGTGCTCTCGAATGGCAGCCAAGAGATCCTCGCCAAGCGCCGCCGAAGGTTCTCGCCCCTCGGCACGGAAGCGCTCGAACGCCTCTTCCATTCCCACCAGGCCCACCTTGACCCCGTTCCCAAAGTCAACCAGCGTAGGCCGAGGACCCTTGGTCTGGCAGGCACACATGGCTCTATACATCGTTCGCACTCCTCATCCAGCCCAGTCGAGTGAGAGGCCACACCGCACTGCCTCTCGCCGAGAGCTCGTCATGCTTCTGCCGGCGCGACGACGATCTGCGGCTCGATGATCAGGTCCGGCTTGATCGATGCCGCGATCAGGCTGTACTTGTGCGTAATCTCGAGCGCGCGGCGCACCTTGCTCCCATCGTCCCCGCGCGCCGTGATCTTGGGCCGCAGCACGACCTGTGCGAACTCCTCCGGCTTGTCCAGGTAGACCTTTTTGAACCCCTTGGCCTCGCACTCGTACGCCACCAGGTCGATCTTGAGCCGCTCCGCTACCCACAGGAACATCATGTGGATGCAGGTGTTCACCGCTGCCACGAACGCATCTTCGGGCGTGAACCACCCCTTCCTGCCGTGTACATCGGGCGGCGCGCCGAACTCCATCTCGGGTCCGTTGCCGCACACCAGGTATCCCTTGCGCTTGCCCGTTCGCTTGACCCAGGTCTTGTAACTGTTTGCCATCTTGTCCGCTCCTCCCTACACTTCCTCGAGTGCCTGGGCGACCCTGGTCTGCATCAGTGCAAAGTAGGCCTCCGCCGGCAGCAGCATCTCCTGGTCTGCTTCCCAGTCGGTCAACCGCAGGCGCACAATCCACCCCTCCCCGTACGGGTCCCGGCTGACCCGCTCCGGATGCTCCTGCAGCGCCAGGTTGAAGGCGATCACCTCACCGCTCGCCGGAATGGTCAGGTCCAGCGTGGCCTTGATGCTCTCCAGCGTGGCAAACACGTCGTCCTGCTCGAAGGAGGGCTCGTCTACGGGGTCCACGTATGCGATATCGCCGATCTTGGCCTGAAAGAAATCGGTCACCCCGACGACGCCATCCTCCCCCTCGACCCTGACCGTAGTAGCTTGATCGTCCATGCTGCGTCAGGCCCCTGCGACCGCCGCTTTCACGGCCTGCGTCACGCGCTCGATCGCCTCTTTGGTTTCCAGGTTGCGCAGGTCGAGCGGCACGATAGCATCTTCGAACTTGACGCCGACGTCGTCCAAGGCGTCCTTGTACATCTTGCGCTGCATGCGCGCATCGCAGCCGCCCACGATGTACTTGACACCCGGCTTGGCATAGTCCCGCCAGAAGGCGTCGCCGTCGTCCACACAGAGCTGGGGGTGGACGAGCGCGTACTCGACGTCCAGCTCGTTGCGGACATAGTTGATCAGGCTCCACAGGTCCAGCTTTTCAAAGCCGGGGCACTGGCCGGTGCAAATGCACATCACGAAACGGGGCAATGCTTCTGACATCGTTGTCCTCCTGAAAAAGGATGATTGGTTGGGCGATCGGCTTGATCGCCCAATGGCGAACGCGCACTTATGCTTGCAGCAAAACTTTGATCTCGTTCTTGGGCGGCACGCGCCCCGAGACCTTGACCACCTCGTCGACGACCAGCGCCGGGGTGCTGGTGATGTCGTAGGCCATGATCTTGTCGAAATCCTGCACCTTGGTAAAGGTCGCCTCGATGCCCAATTCGGCAGCCGCCTCGCGGGCCAGCTTTTCCAGACGCTTGCAGTTGGGGCAGCCACTGCCCAAGATCTTGATTTCCATGGTTTACCTCCTCGAATGGTGATGAAATGATCCTCGATCCCACCAGATATGGGATCATTGCTCTTTCGGCGGTGCGGCGGCCGTCCGCCGCACCGTTCAGCTTAGAGACTTGAGCTGCTCTGTACCGCAGCCGCCCGCCGACGCTCAATCTGCGAGAGCACGAACAGCAGCAGGGCCAGCACGACGATGCTCACTGCTACCAACCCGATGACCTCCCAACCGTTCAGGCCATCCACCCACAGGCCAAAGAGCAGCCCCGACGCGGTGCTGAAAATCGTCACCAGCACCACGTACACCGTCGTCTTGACCTTGCCGACCACCGAGCTGGTGATCAGGATCGACTGCAGGCTCAACTCCGGATCGGCGAGCAGGTAAGCCAACAGCGGCCCGCGGTGCATGCCCAGCGAGAGGAACGTCTGCGCGACCGGCACCTCGACCAGCGTCGGAAAGTACATGAACACGCCAAAGAGCACGCCGATCAAGCTGGCCCACCACGTGTTGCGTCCGGCGATGGCCTGGATCCAGGTCGCCGGGATGACCGCTCGCGCTATCCCGGCCAGGAAAACGCCCACGATCAGCAAAGGGATAATCTGCTTGACGAAACGCCACATCTCCCACAGCCATTCCTGTACCGCGAACCGCTCGAACGCCCTGGCAGCCATCCACCACACGGCGGCGATCAGGATGCCCTCGGCGATCAGTTTGCCGGTAACGCCCACGCTCAGCCCGCTGTCGACCGCCACGACCTTGAACGAGGCTACCAGCAGCGTCAAAGTGATTAGCCCCAGCGCCACATAGGTCCAGGCGTTGAACCCTTCATCTACCGAATTCAGCCCGAACCAGGCAGTCGCACCGATCCCGAGCAGCAGGGCGATCAAGAACACCCCATGCACGCTCACTCCTTCGATGCCCAGAGCAGCATTCGGCGGTACCACGCTGCCCAGCCAGGCCTGTAACCCACTGGCCCAGTCGCCTGGCAGCGTGAACGTGGCATAGCTACTGGTGAGCAGGCCAATCTGCAGCGTCCCCGCGATCAGCACGCCCAGCAGCAGCACGAAAAAGACCCAGGTGGTTGCCGGTACCTTGGCTCCTTTAGCGAAGGCCCGTGACCCGTTGGTCTCGCTGTCGTGAGCCTCGTCGTCCTTGTGGAAAAAGAACGCCATCAACAGCCCGATGCCGACGCCGAACACGATGGACAGGATGATGCGTGCCAGCGCAATGTCCATGCCGATCTGCACCCCGGTGAACGAGATGGCCAGG
>CAZQDO010000041.1:0-14910 GCA_964592085.1 uncultured Anaerolineae bacterium
CCAAATCTTACTCTGGTAGTCCGCTAATGTCAAAATGTGTGTAGATTCAACAGACTTGGTGTCTTGGTGACTTGGTGGTTTTGAATCCTGTTTGGTTCCGGCTTGTCCGGGTTAGGAAATGAGTGCAACATTTCGATGAGCAAAGGAGAAGAGATATGTCAAACCAGATAGACTTCAAAGCCGAAGCGGAGGCGCTGCGAGAGCAACTGGTTGCCTGGCGGCGCGATTTTCATGCGCACCCGGAGCTGGCTTTCCAGGAGCACCGCTCGGCAGGGGTGATCGCCGACCGGCTGCGCGAATTGGGTTACCAGGTGCAGACGGGCGTCGCCACCACCGGCGTGGTCGCGTTGCTCGAAGGGCAGCAACCAGGCCCGGTGGTGATGTTGCGCTTCGACATGGACGCGCTGCCCATCACTGAGGAAACCCAGGCCGAGTACACGTCGCAGAATCCGGGGGTGATGCACGCCTGCGGCCACGACGGCCACATAGCCATAGGACTGGGCGTCGCCACGCTGATGGCGCAGCGCCGGGATGAGATGGCCGGCACGCTGAAACTGGTGTTCCAGCCGGGCGAGGAGGGGATGAATGGAGCCGACGTGATGGTGGAGGAGGGCGTGCTGGAGAACCCCCGCCCCGATGTCTTCCTGGCTACCCACATGTGGAACGAAAAGCCGGTTGGCACGGTGGGCGTCTCACTGGGAGCGATCATGGCAGCCGCCGAGAGGTGGACCTGTACCGTGCGGGGGAAAGGGGGGCACGGCGCGCTGCCCCACCAGACGGTGGACCCCATCGTCGCCACGGCGCAGATCGTCACTGCCCTGCAAAGTGTCGTCAGTCGCAACGTCAGTCCATTGGAGACAGCCGTGGTGACGGTGGGTATGGTCCATGGCGGTGATGCCTTCAACATCATCCCCGCTCAAGTTGACCTGAGTGGCACCATCCGCACCTATGACCCAGACACCCGTGAGACAGTGTTACAGCGGGTGCGCGAGGTGATCGAGGGTGTGGCGGCAGCCTGTGGTGCGGAGGCTGACCTGGACATCATCTCCCTGACGCCGGCGGTGATCAACGATGCTGGGGTTGCCGAGGTGGTACGTGCGGCGGCTGAGGTGGTGGTTGGGCCAGAGAACGTCGCCTCCGATGTGCGGACCATGGGCAGCGAGGATGCAGCCTTCTTCATGCAAGAGGTGCCGGGGTGCTATTTCTTCCTCGGGTCGGCCAACGCCGAGCGAGGGTTGAACGCCCCCCATCACAATCCGCGCTTCGATTTTGACGAAGACGCCCTGCCGCTGGGGGTAGCCATCATGATGCAAGCCCTGGCGCACTACCTGCACCTATAGAGTCAGCAATCGGATTCGCTACTTGGAAAGCGACAATCACGGACAATGAGTGGAAGGAGCACGACTGGTTTAACAGCCCTTGTTGCTCACGCCAAACTGCGGGTTCGACAGATACGCGGGATACGTAAGAATCGGGCGCCTGACGAAAAGGGGCTTCGCAAAGAAGTGCTCAAACTGGCGCTGCCAGCCACGGGCGAGCAACTGTTGAGCATGATGGTGAGCATCGTTGACACCATGCTGGTGGGCCATCTGGGCGCGTCGGCGCTGGCAGCGGTGAGCCTGGCCACGCAGTGGACATTCATGGCCGTCACCCTCTTTACCGCCGTCTCCACCGGCGCAACTGCGCTGGTGGCGCGGTTAGTGGGGGGCAAAGACTGGGACACCGCCAACCGGACAGTCCGCCAATCGGTGCTGGTGGGTCTGTGTATCGGCCTGGCGACAACGGCGTTGGCCCAGTTGTTCGCCGAGCCTGCTTTGGCCGTGCTGGGCGCTGAGCCGGAGGTGTTGGCGCTGGGTGTGACCTACCTGCGCATCGCATCGAGCGTCTTTGCGCTGTCGGCGGTGATGTACGTTGGCAACGCCTGTCTGCGCGGCGCGGGCGACACGCGAACAGCGATGGAGGTCATGGCCGTCGTCAACGTGCTGAACGTCGCCGTGGCCTGGACCGCCATCAATGGGCCGTTCGGACTGCCCAGGCTGGGCGTGGCAGGGTCAGCCCTGGGGGCTGCCGTGGGGCGTGCGGCGGGGGGACTGCTGGTGGTCGGCATCCTGCTCAAAGGTCGCTCCGGCCTGAGATTGGATCTGAGGCATTGGCGAGCAGACTTTGGCATCATCAGGCGAGTTCTGCGGATCGGTCTGCCCACGGGAGGCGAGCAACTGATCATGCGCCTGGGGATGATGGCCTTCGTGCGAGTGGTCGCGAGTCTAGGTACAGTGGCCGTAGCAGCTCATACCGTAGCGCTGCGGGCCGAGTCGCTTTCGTATATGCCTGGCTTCGGCTTCGCTGTGGCAGGAACGACGCTGGTCGGCCAGGGCCTGGGTGCTCGTGACCCCAGACGGGCCGAGCGAAGCGGCTACCTCACCTATCAAATGGCTGCCGCTTTGATGGCAGTGATGGGACTGGTCTTCATCCTGTTTGCTCAGCCACTCATCAGGCTGTTCACCGATGACCCGATGGTCGTCCAGACGGCCGTGACGCCGTTACGCATCGTCGGGTTCATCCAGCCATTCCTGGCGGGCACGATGGTTTTCGCCGGCAACCTGCGCGGCGCGGGAGATACCCGTTTCCCCATGTACGTCACCGGTGCAAGCGTCTGGAGCATTCGGGTGCCAGTGGCGAGCTTGCTGACCTTCGCGCTGGGCATGGGACTCAGCGGCGCTTGGCTGGGCATGTGCATGGACCAAATGGTGCGCGGGGCTATCTTCTTCCTGCGCTTTCGGGGTGGGCGCTGGAAACTGGCGAAAGTGTAGGAGCGGAGGGTTGGAGAGATGAAAAAGGCTCTCGTTGTCGTGGCCGTGATCGTGGTTCTGATCACGGCCTGGATCGGGTTCAACCCCATTGGCCGATTCGGATTCTGCCGCTTCGGATTGCTGGTCTACAGTGCCATACCCGTTCCTGCGGTGGACCTCGTCATCCACGCCAACGGCTTGCCCGCGCTGAGAGGGAGCAAGGAGCATTTCGTAGCCTTCGCTGAGATCGAGGGACTGCTCGAAGAAGAGCCAGACGTGCTGATTATCGGCACCGGCTACGACAACATGGTGCAGGTTGAGGAGAAGGTTGCGGCGCTGCCCACCGTCGTCATCCTGCCCACGCCTCAGGCCGTGAGACGCTACAACGAGCTGAGGGGCGAGGGGCAAAGGGTAGCGGCCATCATCCACTCCACCTGCTAATCACGTTTGACGTTTGACGTTTCACGCTCGGAGAGCCTATGCACACCTTACCCTTCAACATCGTCTATTGGCTTCTAGCCCTATCACCCATCATCGTGGTGCTGATCCTGATGATCGGCTTTCGGTGGGGTGGATCCAAAGCGGGGCCTGTGGGATGGCTCACGGCTGTCGTGGTGTCTCTGGCCTTTTTCGGCGCTACCCCTGCGCTCCTGGCCTATTCCCAGCTCAAGGGGTTGCTGCTCACCCTCTACGTACTGTATATCATCTGGATGGCGCTGGTGCTGTACAACGTGGTCAACGAAGCGGGAGCCATCACCGTCATAGGCCGCGCCATCTCCCGCCTCACCGGCGACCGGGTGATGCAGCTCTTGATTTTGAGCTGGGTATTCAGCGCCTTCCTGCAAGGAGTGGCTGGATTCGGCGTGCCCATCGCTGTGGTAGCGCCCCTGCTCATTGGTATGGGCTTCGAGCCTGTGACCGCTGTGGTGGCTACGGCCATTGGCCATTCCTGGTCAGTGACCTTCGGCGACATCGCCTCGTCTTTCCAGGCCCTCATCGCCGCCACTGGACTGGGCGGGCAGGAGTTGGCCCCCTGGTCAGCGTTCTTTCTGGGACTGGCCTGTTTCGGCTGTGGCCTGGCGGCGGCCCATGCTCACGATGGTTTCAAAGCCCTTCGGCACGGCCTGCTGGCCATCCTGATCATTGGCTCCCTGATGAGCGGAACCCAGTATCTACTGGCGACCAACGGTCTTTGGAATCTGGCCGGCTTCGTAGCGGGCCTGGTTGGCCTGCTGGTGGGAGCGGGGGTGGCGCGATTGCCCCTCTACCGCTCTGCCTCGGCGACGCCCATAGCGGACGATGAAGGGGCTTTGGGATTGCCCCTGGCCCTGGCGCCCTATCTGCTCCTCATCGTGCTGGTCACGGCGGCGGAGCTTTACACGCCCCTTCACGAGCTCCTCAATAGCGTGGTGATCAGGACGCGATTTCCAGAGCTCCGCACGACCTACGGCTGGATCACAGAGGCCGGGCCAGGGCGAAGCATCAGCGTCTTTGGCCACGCCGGGGCATTGCTGGCTTACACGTCTGTGGCTGGCTACCTTCTCTATCGGCGCAGCGGGCACTACAGCGCGGGAATCCTGCGGAGGATCACGGCCAACACTGTGAGGAGCGCCGTGCGCTCCAGCATTGGCATCGCCTCCCTGGTGGGCATGGCTCTGGTCATGGACCACAGCGGCATGACCTATTTCCTGGCCCAGGGCATCAGCCGAAGCGTGGGAGCAGCCTTCCCCTTCTTCTCGCCCCTCATCGGGGTGCTGGGCGCGTTCATGACCGGCTCCAACACCAACTCCAACGTCATCTTCGCCCCCTTGCAGAAGCAGGCCGCTGAGCTTATCGGCATCAGCGTTTTCGTCATCCTGGCTGCTCAGACCACGGGCGGCTCTCTGGGCAGCATGTTGGCTCCAGCCAAGATCATCGTCGGCTGCAGCACTGCTGGCCTGGCCGGACGCGAGGGAGAGGTTCTCAAAAAGACGCTGCTGCCCGGCCTTCTGATCGCCGCTTGCGTCGGCGTGGTGGCTTGGCTGGCGATCTGATGTGTTGCGTGATGCGTGGTGCGTGACGGAACACGGAACACGCAGTACGGTTCTATGAAAGGCACACTTCTCATGCTTGCTATCATTCTCGTTACCACTCTCATCGCCACCACCATTTACTGGCTCATCTATCGCCCCCTGCCCAAGATCAACGGCACGGTGCGAGTGAAGGGGCTCAGCGGCAAGGTGGAGGTCATCCGGGATCGCTGGGGCGTTCCTCACATCTACGCTGAGGACGGAGAGGATCTCTTCTTCGCTCAGGGCTACGTGCATGCCCAGGACCGCCTATGGCAGATGGAGTTCCACCGCCGCCTGGCCAGCGGCACCCTGGCCGAAATCGCCGGAGGGATGGCCCTGGAGGTGGATCGCTTTGCCCGCATCATCGGCTTTCGACGGGTAGCCCAGGCCGATATGGCCCTGCTGGACGAGCAGACCCGCCGCTATTTGGAAGCCTACTCCCAGGGGGTGAACACCTTCATCGAAACCCACCGCTTCCGCTTGCCCCTGGAGTTCACCCTGCTTCTGCACAAACCTGTCCCTTGGAGTCCCCTCGACACCACTGCCTTTGTCAAGTTCATGGGCTGGACCCTCTCGGGCAATTGGGAGAGTGAGCTGCTGCGGGCCGGCCTCGTTGAGATGCTGGGGCCGGAAAGGGCAGCCGAGCTAGAACCGGCTTATCCAGAGGGCAACCCCATCATCGTGCCTACCGAGATCGGTTGTCAAGATGTAGCCAGCACTGCGGGCATTCCCCCCTCCCTCCCAGGGAGGGGCTGGGGGAGGGTGGATCTCCACAAACGGCCGGAATTCCCTGTGAACTCGACGCATTCTGGTCTACGAACTCCCACCCCCACCCCAACCCTCCCCCTCGCAGAGGGAGGGGGTGAGCAGCTATACGCCCTCTGCCGGCCCCTGGTGGTGGGAGACGCGGGCGTCCTGGCCCGGGTCAGGCAGATGCTAGAGCTGTGCGTGGATTTGCACCCCATCGCCGACGTAAAAGCCGCACACTTCGAGCCTGGAACGATTGACGTGCTGGACCTGGCCAACATTGACCTCGTCAGGCTGAAGGTAGGCGAGGTTTCTGCCATGGCCGGCAAGGCAGCGGTGGAATACGTGCTCAAGGCAGGTGAACTGGCCTTGTCCGGCGAAGTACATGCCATAGCCACAGCTCCCCTCAACAAAGAGGCCATGCAGTTGGGCGGTTACAATTACATCGGCCACACCGAGATCCTGGCCGACCTGACCGAAACTCCGCGCTGCACCACCATGCTCGCCACTGGCGCTTTGCGCGTGGTCCACGCCACCCGCCACGTCCCGCTGCGGCAGGTGGCCCAAGCTATCACCAAGAAGCGGGTGCTGGAGACCATCCGCCTCACCGCCGAGGGTCTGCCAGCGATGGGCATCGAGCAGCCGCGCCTGGGCGTGGCCGCCCTGAACCCCCACGGCGGGGAAGGGGGCTTTTGGGCCGCGAGGAGATTGAGGAGATTGCGCCAGCGGTGGAGGCGGCCCAGGTCATGGGGATTGACGCCAGGGGGCCGTATCCCGCCGATTCCATTTTCTTTCGCGCCATCGCCGGGGAGTTTGACGCAGTGGTGGCCATGTACCACGACCAGGGGCATATCCCGGTGAAGGTGCATGGCTTCGAGAGTAGCCTGACGGTAACTCTGGGACTGCCCATCGTGCGCACTTCGGTGGACCATGGGACGGCTTTCGACATCGCCTGGCAGGGCGTGGCCAACCCTCAGAGCCTCGTCGAGGCCATCAAGCTGGCGGCACAGATGGCAAGGTGGGCAGGGCACTGATGCGCGGGATTGATGGTTTCTCTCCACACGTCGGGTAGTGAGTTGTGATTATCCTATTTCTAGCGATTTAATGCATGAACAGTATAGTTACACTTGTTTCAGTAGATTTCTGCAAACGACATTTGACAGAACTGATTATTTGTAGTAATATTATGTTATCGAGAAAAGTGGTTATACGGCGTTAACCTTTGCTCTGGGGCTTGGGCTCCGGGCCATTCCTTCACCATAAGGAGGTCAAGATGAAAACCGTGTTATCCAGGGTTCTGATCGTAGCCGTGCTGATGTCCCATCTCGTGGTGGGCGTTGGTGTGGCTGAGGCAGCGGATTCCTCGTGCACCTATTATACTGTGCACTGGGGCGACACGCTCTACTCCATCGCCCGGAGGTACGGCACCACGGTACAGGCCATCGCCCAGGCCACCGGGATCTCCAACACCTCGTTTATCCGCGTTGGCCAGGTGTTGTGCATTCCTACGGGACAGGCTCCGACTCCCTCTACCTCCGACGGCTATTACACCGTACAACGGGGCGACACGCTCTACTCCATCGCCCGCCGCTATGGCACTACGGTGCAGGCTATCGCCCAGGCCAACCAGATTTATAACCCCTCGGTGATTCACGTCGGCCAGGTTTTGTACATCCCTTCCGGGGCAGCGCCAACCCCTTCCCCTTCAGGTGTCTACTACACTGTACAGCGGGGCGACAGTCTCTATGCCATTGCCCATCGCTATGGTACCACAGTTTGGGCCATCGTCGTGGCCAATAACATCTCTAACCCATCCCTCATCTATCCTGGCCAGGTTCTGCTCATCTCAGGGTCGGACACAGTCCAGCCTACGCCTACTCTCACTCCGAGGCCAACGTCCACACCGGGACCAACGCCCACACCGGGGCCAACGCCCACACCCACGCCATCTCCAGCGCCATCGCCGACGGGTTTTGGCTACGGTATTCAGGCCCACATGATCGGTCAAGACCATGCCCAGATCGTCGGAGAAGTCAAGGGCATGGGCCTGGGTTGGATCAAGCACCAGATTGTCTGGAAGGACTTTGAGACATCCAAGGGGAACATCAACTGGGGCGACATGGACGCTTTGGTCAACAGTGGCCACGATGCGGGCCTCAATATCCTGCTCAGCGTGGTCAAGGCTCCGGCTTGGGCCAGGGGCACCAATGCCGACCTGACCGTGAACGGGCCGCCGGCCGACCCTCAGGATCTGGCCAACTTCATGGGGGCCATGGCCGAGCGCTACAAGGGTAAGGTTCAGGCATACGAGGTCTGGAACGAGCAGAACCTGCACTACGAGTGGGGCAACGAGGCGCTGGATGCCAGTCGCTACGTTCAGCTCCTGGCAGCGGCCTATCAGGCCATCAAGGCCAAAGACTCTGGCGCCATCGTGGTCAGTGGTGCCCTGACCCCCACCGGGGCTAATCCCCCTGTAGCCGTTGATGACCTCACCTATCTGGGGCAGATGTACCAGGCCGGCCTGAAGAACTACTGCGATGCGGTGGGAGTGCATCCCAGCGGCTACAACGTCCCGCCCGACGCCGATTGGCAGACGTGGAGCGATCCCACGGCCACCTTCCGCGGCCCTTCTGACAACCATCATCATAGCTGGGTCTTCCGGGGCACCATGGAAGGTTCTCGAGACATCATGGTCAGGTACGGCGATAGCGGCACGAAGCTTTGGGCTACGGAGTTCGGCTGGGCCTCGGTGGATGGCCTGGGGGTCTCGCCGGCGACTGGCTACGAGTACGCTGCCGACAACACCGCAGAGGAGCAGGCCCAGTACATCGTCAGGGCTTACGAGATGGGCAAAGCCTGGGGCTGGGTGGGGGCGATGTTCCTCTGGAACCTCAACTTCGGGCCTGTGGCCGGAGCCTCTGACGAGAAAGCTGCCTTCGGTATCGTGCATCCGGATTGGACTCCCCGGCTAGCTCTTGCGGCCATCCACGACATGCCCAAGTAGGCTCGATGACAGGCGGGGGCTCGGGGTAGAGGACGTGCTCCCCGCTGTCAGTCTGCGTCTTAGTGCATAAGAAGCATCCTCGGATATTCGAGGACTAAAAAAAGGAGGTTAAAGATGAAAGGCAAATTAGGTAAAATCTTTATTCTGGTCCTGGTGGTGATGCAAGTGGTGCTGGCGACCGGTATCGTCGCCCACGCCGCCTCGTCCTCAGGCTTCTACTACACCGTGCAGCGGGGCGACACCCTCTACTCTATCGCCCGCCGCTACGGCACCACGGTCACGGCCATCGCCCAGGCCAACGGGATCCTTAATCCGGCCTACATTTACGCCGGCCAGGTGTTGTTCATCCCCACCGGGGCACCTGCGTCAACGCCACCTCCAGCGGGTGGCTACTACGTCGTGCAGCGAGGTGACTCCCTGTATCGCATCGCCCTCCGCTTTGGCACGACTTACTCGGCCATCGCCGTGGCTAACAACCTCGCGAATCCAAATTACATCTACCCAGGGCAGACGCTGCTCATCCCCGGTTACATGGCTCCTCCTCCCGTCGTGCCACCGCCGGGGCCGGGGCCAACGGCTACACCGACACCTACGCCTACCCCTACCCCCCAGGTAGCCGTCTGCTCCCCCCAGGTGAACATCACCGAGCCCACTGTGAACGCCGAGCTCGATGGGGCTGGGATTACCTTCATAAGGGGGACGGCCTCCATTGCCAACTTCTGGTACTATAAACTGGAGTTCGCCTTTGGCGAGTGGCCCACGGAATGGTTCCTCATCGAAGACCTTCACTTCGAACCGGTGACCGGTGGCTATCTCGGCGACTGGAAAACCGGAGCTCTGCCTGAGGGGGTATATCAACTGCGCCTTGTGGCGGTGGATGGTACCGGGAACTATCCGCAGCCCTGCCAGGTGCAGGTGAACGTCGTGAGGTAGGGAGCCAGGTGTGAGCTCCCGTGCCCGATCAGTGCGTCTGGGAGGGCAGCCTTCAGCATACTGGATCCCGATGGGGAACCTTGGCCAGCCCGCGCCGCCGTGCACGACGTGCCCAGGTAGGCTCGTGCTTTCGTGACGCCAGGCGGGGAGCACAGGGTAAAGCTGTGCTCCCCGCCGTCAGCGGATAACCCTGTTCCCTTCACTCGGCCTGGATTGTCAAATCCAGGCCATACCGCCGGATTGCCAAATCCGCCGGAAGCATATCTGTTCAGGATTTGCCCGAAGGGCGTGTTTGCGTCCTTGGTGGTTGATCACGCCAACGAAGCCAACATCGCAACTGATGAGACGCCAGCCAAGGCTATGCTTTTGCACGCCCTGAGGCTGGCGTTTTTTGTAGGCAGGTAACTGCGGTAAGTGTTCAGCCATCCTTGCGAAGGCTTCGCCGTGAGCGTACAGCCGAACGATTGTGAATAACCTTGGCAATAGCCGATGGACGACTGATGCACTGGTGTATGAGTTGACGGAAGGAGAGATTGGAGTGGTGGAGGGGGTATCATTGACTTATCCGGGTGAATGACCTATGAATTCAAAGAGGAGGCAACATGCTTAAACTTCATTTTCTCAACGTCGGCAAGGGCAGTTCCACAATCCTAGAATTCCCTGTGGGACGGGTTGGCATAGTGGATGTCGACGACTCAAGGAGCATAGGAGAGGAGCAACTTGTTGCTGTGGCCGAGATGATGGGAGTTGGATCTCGGTACTCTGCCTATAAGAGCTTGGGGAATGTGCTGGAAGCTAAGCGGTTAGTCGAGAAGGCCTACGACATTCCCCTCACCGACCCCGTTCAATACTTGAGCGAACTAAGAATCAAGGAGATATTTCGGCTTATCCTTAGCCATCCGGACATGGACCACATGTCCGGCCTCGATCGACTTTCTCGTAAGTTTGAGATACTCAACTTTTGGGACACGAATAACAACAAAGAGATAGATGCCAACTCGTGGGATAAATCCCCTTACCGCAAGGAGGATTGGGATCGTTACCAACAACTCAGAGAGAGTGAACAGAGCCCGAAAGCGCTCAGGATTCACCGTGATCAAACTGCCGATTGCTGTTGGGTGGAAGACGGGATCCAGATTCTGTCTCCTAGTCCAGAACTTGTGACCCATGCCAATGATACTAAAGACTACCATCACCTCAGTTATGTGCTGAAAGTAACTCATGCAAGCCGCTCGGTCATCCTTGGCGGTGACGCTAGCAAGAAGGCTTGGGGGGACATCTTAGAGCACTACGGAGAGGATGGCATCAAGGCCGATGTCTTATTGGCTCCGCATCACGGAAGCACCCATAACTTCCACAAAGAGGCAATGGAGGCGATGAACCCTGATTACATCATCGTCTCTGTGGCAGTTGGGACAGATTATGCCTACGATGAGTACAGGCGTATAGGGAAGGTGCTCTCAACAAAGTGGTACGGGAACATAGTTATGACCATCAGTAATCTCGGTCATATTGGATATGAGACGCAGTTCGACAGATGACTTGGACGTCGGCTACTACGAAGAGAACGTTCGTTGACTTGAAGTTGCTTTGTACGGAGGAGCGCTTATGGAGACAGACAACCCGGTCCGGCCGCCGGTAGACATTGAGCAGTGGCTAGATTTTGCAATCGCCGCCGCAGCGCATAGATCGCGGGATGAAGCCCAACGGAAGTTTGGTGAGTTGCTGATCAATCGCTATTTTGTCACCTTGCCTGATGAGTACAAGGACGATCCAGTGGCGAAAGTCTATTTGGACAACATGCTCTGTGCTGTGGCATCGGCAATTCGTGGGTTCTCGGTCGTTCGCGATGTGTTTGCAACAAACTGGGAAACCATTAGAGAGGCAAAGGAGCGAGAGAAAGCTCGCGCTGAGCGGCTTGATGCTTTCGCGCCGTTCAAGAAGGAAGGCTACTGGAAGCAGGCAATTGCCGTGGTCGGTGCTCTAGGCTTGCTCAGTCCCATACTGGCCGGATTTCAGCAGAGTATTGGCAACCTGCCCTGGATTTTGGTTGGGGCGCTCGCAGTTGGTGTCCTCGTAGCTTTGATTGTCATGGAGTTGTTCGTAGATTGGTTGCGTAACCGTCGTTTAGCGAAAGTGGAGGAGAGATTCCCGGAAGACTTGTATGAGTTCTGGCAAGAGAAGTCTTTGAAAGGCTATCGAATGGTTTTGCGTCAATTCCTTCTCTTGGCGATAAAAGCGCGAGAGGAGTTCTACCCCAATCTCACGACCATAGACCAGCGTAAAGTCTTCGAGAACTACCCTGTGCCTCATATTGACTGTGGTGTACTCAGGGAAACTGAGCCCCAAGGTGATCTCAAGGAGCTAGAGGAACACTTAGCTGCGATAGTGGAGCAGCATTTTGCCTTCAAGTTGAAGGAATGACGATTAGTGGTTTCAGCGAGTTCAGCGCCTCAGCGATCCAATGGGTTGACGGGGGAGGAGATAGGGGTGGTGGGGGATTTGGACCACGAATGATGCGAAAGGCGCGAAAGGGTTTCTTGCTTTTCGTGGCCTTTCGCTTGTTTCGTGATCCAAAGCACTGACCCTGTCCATGCTGCTGGGACGATGTGCGTATTGACAGAAAAACGACTTTCAGATATAATTAAGGTGGCTCTCTGACTCGTATTGCTTTTTGCATGTATTCTGCAGGAGAAACCAATTGTGACAGAAAAGGGACAACCCTTATCTGAGGAGCTCGTGTATACTCGTCTCTTGGAAGAGCGAAACCAAGGCCCATCAACGCGACAGCCAGTTCTGAGAAGATTAGAAGAGCGTAGAGAACGCAAAGTAGTGTTGTTCTTTACGTCTTTTCGCTATCCTGTACTTATGGACGATGAAGACGCGGACCTGCTCGAGGGGCTGCTACAAAAACTCGATCTGAGCAGCGGGCTTTCGCTCATTCTAAACTCTCCCGGTGGAATGGCTCTGGCCGCTGAGCGAGTGATTCGGGCGTGTCGGACGTATTCAAACGGGGATTTCGAAGTCATTGTTCCCAAGATGGCGAAGTCTGCCGCAACGATGATTTGCCTGGGGGCTTTCAAAATTGTGATGAGTGACACTTCCGAATTAGGTCCCATTGATCCTCAGGTTGTTTTGCGGGAAGGCGATCAATTCACAATTTTGTCAGCGTGGAGTGTCATCAAAAGCTATCGCGAACTTTTCGAGGAGGCTATCGGTACACAGGGGAATATTGAGCCATTTCTCCAGCAGTTGGACAGGTATGATGCTCGCCTGATAAAGCAGTGGGAACTGGAGCAAAAACTGGGCACGGATATAGTCATCCAGGCGCTCCAAACGGGAATGTTCAAGGATTTGGAAAGGGATGAGATTGAACAGAGGATCGGGTTACTCCTGGACCCAGAGAAAACGATGTCACATGGTCGTCCCATTTATTGGGAAACGGCTTCTGAGGAGATGGGGTTGAACATTGAGCACGTTGATAACCTTGATCCCCTCTGGCAAGACGTTTACGAGGTGTATGTAAGGAGTTATCACTACGTGTCCCAGGCAGCGTGCAAACTCATAGAGACTGTTGAACACCACTTTTCAGTATCTGCACCACGAGGAGAGTAAGAATGGTTACATCTGCTGATGAACGTATTGAGTTGAAAGATTTGCGAGAGAGACTAGCCGAGAAAGAGGGTTTTGGAGAGGCTATGCGACGCTTGCGACGCACGCAAAGGATGATTGCTCCCCGAAAGCGTGAGATAAAGGTAGTTCTTCCCACACGTGGAGAGTGGAAAACATTTAGAGTTTGCGGATCGTGCCGTGGGTAGCACAATGTTTGGACCTGCTCGTCAGATTGATTGATTTGTGCTTTTCGTGGCCTTTCGCTTGTTTCGTGGTCCAAAGCACCGCTGCGCAGATTGATGCGCTTCGGCTTCTTGCCAAGATAGCCGATTTGTAGTATACTATGGCCTGAAAAATTGAATACTGACCGGTAGAGGTGACCTAGACCGAAAGGCCAGGCTGAAAAGGGGAAGCCGGTGTGAGTCCGGCGCTGTCCCGCAACTGTAACCTGGCCAATACCGAGTATCCAATATCTAATAACCATTAGATACCAGATATTGGAGATTAGCTATTCGTGATTGGCCAGGAAGCCAGGATACCTGCCTCTGCATGGTTCCAACAACCTTCGAGAGAAAGGGGGTGGGAACACCATGAGCGAAGTACGATGAACAGTCCCCTTGTCTAAGCAGGCAAGGGGATTTTTGTCGTGAAACGTGAAGACGTGAAACGTGAGAGCAGGCATGAAGTTTGACGCTTAACTTGAAAATTATGGAGGTAGTACGGTGAAAACCTATAAATCGCTAATCCTGTGGGGCTTACTAGCCCTGTTGATCATCGCCCTGGCCGGATGCGCAGGCGCTCAGGCGCCGGGGGCTTCGGAGCCGGCTGAGGTGCCCGAGTCTGTGAGCGTGGTTGACGATGCTGGCCGCACGGTCGAAATCATCAGTACCCCGCAGCGGCTCATCTCCCTGGCTCCTTCTAACACCGAGATCCTCTTCGCTCTGGGCCTGGGCGACAGGGTGGTCGGCGTGACCGATTTCTGTGACTATCCAGAAGAAGTCAAGGCCATCGAGAAGGTGGGCGGCATCGAGTACAACCTGGAGAGGATCGTGGCCCTCGATCCTGACCTGGTGCTGGCCGTCGGCGGTAGCCCCGCCCAGGTGGAAAAGGCCACCGAGATGGAGGAACTGCACCTCACCGTCTTGGTTCTGGAGCCAGGCGATATCGAGAGCATCCTGGCCGACATCGAGCTGGTGGGGAAGGCCACGGGCACTGAGAAAGCAGCCGGCGAATTGGTGACCGAACTGCGCACCCGCTTCGACGGTATCACTGCCAGGGCGAAAGAGGCGGAGAGCACCCCCAAGGTGTTCTTTGAGCTGGACGCTACCGATCCTTCCAAACCTTATACGCCTGGGCCGGGCTCCTTCACTGATGCCTTGATCACCCTGGTCGGCGGCTCAAACATCGGGGCCAGTGCACAAATGCAGTGGGCTCAGCTCAGCACCGAGGAGGTCATCGCCCAGGATCCGGAAGTCATCGTCCTCGGCGACGCCAACTACGGTGTGACCGTCGAGATGGTGAAGGAGCGACCTGGCTGGTCAGTCATCGCCGCCGTGAAAAACGGCAACATCCATCCCATTGATGACATTCTGATCAGCCGTCCTGGGCCGCGCATCATTGACGGCCTGGAGGCTCTGGCGAGAATCATCCATCCAGAGCTGTTTGAATAACTACAAAGCTCCTCCCCCTATGAGGGGGAGGCTGGGAGGGGGTGGGCTTTTGGGTGAAGGGTTGGGCCACCCCCAAACCCACCCACCCAAGGATGGGGAATTAT
>CAZQDO010000041.1:14920-20074 GCA_964592085.1 uncultured Anaerolineae bacterium
ATAACCAAAACCCCCCCCCCCGCCTGGGGGGGGGGGGGGGGGGGGGGGGTGGGCTTTTGGGTGAAGGGTTCACCCTCCCCTAACCCCTCCCTCCCAGGGAGGGGAAATGCTGTGTGCTGGAGAGGGGGCTGTTCTTGAAGCGCTGGAATCCTGTCGTTGTCATCTTCGTCTTAGCTATCACTTTGCTGGGCTGCGTGGTTGTGGCCGCCTCGTTTGGAGCGGTGGCTATATCCTTCAACGATGTGGCCAGGATGCTGATGGCCCGCCTGCCGGGTGTGAGCATGGCTCGCAGTTGGTCAGATCAAGCGGAGGCCATCATCTTGCAGATTCGCCTGCCCAGGGTGGTCACAGCGGCGGTGGTGGGGGGAGCCCTGGCCGCGACGGGGGCTGTCTTTCAGGGATTGCTGCGTAACCCCATGGCCGACCCCTACATCATCGGCACTTCGGGCGGGGCGGCCCTGGGCGCTACCATCGCCCTGCTTCTGCCCATCCAGGTGGTCTGGTACGGTTTCACCCTGGTGCCCCTGGCCGCCTTCGCCGGGGCCCTGGTGACTGTCCTGGTGGTTTACAACATCGCCCGGGTGGGACCGCGCACGCCGGTCACTACCTTGCTCTTGTCGGGCTTTGCCTTCAGCTCTATGCTGGCCGCCGTGATGTCCTTCCTGATGCTGGTCAGCGGTCGCACCCTGCGCCAGGTGGTGCTCTGGACCATGGGAGGGGTAACATCCAGCAGTTGGCCTCAGTTGCGCATCGTGGTGCCTTTGATCGTGGCCGGGGTGGTGGCGGCCTACGCCCTGGCCAATGACCTGAATGCCTTCCTGCTGGGGGAGGAGCAGGCCGCCTATCTGGGCGTGAACGTGGAGCGGCGCAAGCTGGTCTTGCTCATGCTAGGCTCGCTCCTGACAGGGGCGGCTGTTTCAGTCAGCGGACTGGTAGGCTTCATCGGCCTGGTGGTGCCCCACTTGACGCGCCTGATCTTCGGGCCGGATCATCGTCTGTTGTTGCCCACTTCCACCCTGATGGGCAGTCTCTTCCTCGTCCTGGCCGACCTGCTGGCCCGATTGCTCCTGGCACCGGCCGAGATACCGGTGGGCATCATCACGGCCATGATCGGCGCGCCGTTTTTCATCTACTTGTTGAGGCGCAGTAAGCGGGAATATGCGTTTTAGGCCCTCCCCCTTGCCCGAAGGGCTAGAGGGTATGAGGGCTACAAGGAAATGGGGGAAATGCAGGGGAACTCTTCTACTCTAAAGGCTGCCGGTGTTGATTTCAGCTATTACGAACAGGATGGTCTCGTTCTGCGCGGGGTCAGTTTGGAACTGGAGGCGGGCGAGCTGGTGGGTCTCATCGGGCCTAACGGCTCAGGCAAGACGACGCTTCTCAGGGTGTTGAGTGGCCTTCTGATGCCTAGCCGGGGTGAGGTGTATCTCGATGGGCAGGACGTGCGCGCCTTCCATCGGCGCGATATCGCCCGGCGCGTGGCGGTGGTGCCCCAGGAACTGGTCATGCCCTTCGCCTTCAGCGTTTACGAGATGGTGATGATGGGCCGCACGCCCCACGTGCAGCCCATCCTGGGCGCGGGTCCCCGCGACCGCCAGGTGGTGGCGGAGAAAATGGAGCTGACCGCTACCTCAGTGTTGGCGGAGAGGCCCTTCAGCGAGTTGTCCGGAGGCGAAAAACAGCGGGTCATCATCGCCATGGCCCTGGCTCAGGAACCCGACATCCTCTTGCTGGACGAGCCCACTGTTCACCTCGACATCAATCACCAGGTCGAGATCCTGGAGCTGATCAAGCGCCTCAATCGCCAGGCTAACCTGACCGTATTAGCCACCATGCACGACCTGAACCTGGCCGCCCTCTACTTCGACCACCTGGTCTTGCTAGATGGGGGACAGGTGGTGGCCAGCGGCAGCCCGGCCGAGGTGCTGCGCGAGGAGAGCATCCGCCAGGTCTTCCAGGCCGACGTGCAGGTTCAGGAGCACCCTACCCGCCATGCTCCCCAGGTTGTCGTTCTGCCTCTTGCGTAGTTCAGATCGTGGTTGAAGTTGCGTCCCCCAGAGGCAGTTCCGACCCTCCATGGCTTTACTCTCTAGGATAGGCCACACCGACGGTGATCTCACTGATGAGCCAGTGAGGGCCCCAATTGGGAGATCCCGTTTGCTCGATCTTGATGTATCGCACGGAACGCGGAGGGAAGCTGGTGTCAATGGATTTCCAGTTCTCGGCCATCTCATCCATGACCTCCCAATCCGTCCGATCGGCGGAGACGCTCAGGATGTAGGCTGTGGCGAAGCCCTGCCCAGGGCTTTCGATCGTTATCCGCTCGATGGTTTGAATCTGGCCCAAATCGAGTTCATACCACATGCCCAATTGCTGCGCGGTCGCGCTATTCCAGACGGTATCCGGGTCACTGTCGAAGGCTTTGCCCACATTAGCCTGATTGTGGCTGGCTCGGGCTTGCCAGGGGCCGGCGGTAGTAACAGGGGCAGCGGAGGAAACAGCGGCATGAGTTGAGGCAGTAGTCGCAATGGGGGTAGCAATCGCTGTCGTTTTCTCTCGACCAGGAAATACCTTGTCGCCCCAGAGGATGCCGACTACCCCTAGTGCTACGATGCTCAACATCATTGCTGCTGCCCAGAAGTAGCCTGCAGGCCGCCGGCGCGAGGCGCCTCCTGGTGTGGCCGTGGGTGCTTTCAGGCGCTTTATGGGCGTCGTAATATTGGCGTTGTAGACTTCGTGTATGTCCAGTGGTTTGGGCACCCCCCTTACTATGTGGAGGCCATGCACGTGGTGGGCATACCAGGTGGGTCTCAGCCACCCCTCAGCGCTGTCCCATACCGGGCCTGTGGTCAGGATGTGGCCACCCTCGGCCAGGTCGGTGACCCGGGCCGCGCGGTTCACGTGCCTGCCAAAGGCATCTGCGGTTAGACCGCCCTTGCGCTCAACAGCGACTTGCCCCATATCCATGCCGATGCGGACACTGATGTAGGGGTCTCCATACAGTTGGTTCTGGATAGCGACCCCTCGTTCCACAGCGGTGGATGGCTCGGCAAAGATGGCCAGTACGCCATCGCCTATGTTCTTCAGGACAACCCCGTCGCCATTCTTTGCGACAGTATCCATCAGTACTTTCATCATGCGGTTGCGAATCAGCTCGAACTGTACCTCTCCCAGGTCCTCGCGTAGCCGTGCCGAGCTTTCCATATCAGCGAACACGATAACAAGGACAGAAGTGTTCTTTCTTCTCCTGAATTCCTCTGCCTTCTGTAAGTCTTCCTGGGATAGGGAGATGTCTGCTGACATGGGATCTTTGGTGCTCATTCATTTGCCCCCTGATATGATTCGTCCGCAAGCGATGGCGATGGTGTTGATTGGCGTGAGAACCTGCTTAGACGTTTCCTGAGTGGATGCTGACAGGAGAAGTTCGCCAGCTTTGTGCAGGATCTCCCGCTCGCTTTCGTAAGAAGCCACCCTCTCGGCTTCTGCTATGGGGAACCAGCAGACCTCGTCTACCTCAAAGTCGTGATCCCTGATGTCCCCGCCCTGATGCTCGATGAGGAAGAAGTAGACGATTTTGTGATAGCGAACCGGCTCGTTATCCTCTTTCCAACGATACCAATACTCTACCTTGTCAATCCGCTCCAGGACCTGGCCGTAGAGCCCTGTTTCCTCTCGCACCTCGCGGAGGGCGGCCTCTTCCAGAGGCTCTTTTCTTTCTCTCTCTACCAGTCCCTTGGGCAGGCCCCAAACTGTTCCCCCCTTGGTGGCAATGAGGGCCACCTCAATGCCCTCATTTTCCCTGAAAATCACTCCCCCCGCCGAGAGCTGGAACCTGGTCTTGATCTTAGACATGATTTCACTCGAGCCGACTCATAAACCCACGCCGTCCATCTCAACCCCGCAGTAGGCGCATTTTGAGTCCTTGATGTGAGACTCCATGATTTGATACCCGAAGCGGCCGATGAGCAGCTTGCCGCAGTTGTAGCAGAAGGTATGCTCGCCCTGGCTGCCGGGCACGTTGCCCTGGTAGACGTAGCGCAGGCCCGATGCCAACCCAATCTCCTGCGCCCGGTTGAGGGTGCTTATGGGGGTAGAGGGCTTGTCTGTGAGTTTGTAGGTGGGATGGAAACGGCTGATGTGCCAGGGCGTCTCCACTCCTAGCTCCTGGGCGATGAACTCGGCGATCTGCTGCAGCTCCTCGTCTGAATCGTTCAGCGTGGGGATGACCAACGTCGTCACCTCCACCCAGACGCCCAGCTCTTTCATCTTCCTCAGACTGTCCAACACGGGTTGCAGCCGCGCTCCGCAGTACTTGCGATAGAACTCGTCGCTCCAGGATTTGAGGTCCACGTTGGCTGCGTCCATGTACGGATCGAAGGTCTCCAGCATCTCCCCAACGCCAGCTGTCATGTAGCCGTTGGTGACGTAGATGTTGGCTATCCCCGCTTCGTGGGCCAGCTTGGCGGTATCGTAGGCGTACTCGGTGAAGATGGTCGGCTCGGTGTAGGTGTAGGCGATGCTGCGGCAGCCGTAGCGCCTGGCGGTGGCTACCAGTTGCTCCGGACTGGCCTCCCGCCCCAGGACCAGGTGCTCGTCTCGCACCGTCTGGGAGATGCTCCAGTTCTGGCAGAAATCGCACCGAAAGTTGCAGCCCACCGTGGCTACAGAAAAAGCGGTGGTGCCAGGGTAGAAGTTGAATAGAGGCTTCTTCTCCACTGGATCCACCGCCTGCGAAATGGTTCGCCCGTAGACCAGGGTGTAGAGGGTGCCAGCGCGGTTCTCTCGTACCAGGCAGATGCCTCGCTTTCCCTCTTTGATCAGGCAGCGATGGGCACACAGATTGCACCGCACGCGGTTGTCCTCTAGCTTTTCATATAATATCGCTTCTTTCATCGCAACACCTCCATCACAAGAACCCATCTACCGACTTGATGATCTCTTCCACCGCTTGCCGAACCGGGGACTCGGCAGGCAGCTCAATCAGAGGCAACCCCTTGGCATCGTACTGGCCCACCGTGGGATCCTCTGGAACCAGGCCGACCAGCTTGAGCCCGTTTTCGGCAATGGCCTGCTCCAATTCTGGCGCCAGCTTCAACTCGCCCAACCCATCTCTCGGCACCCGGTTCACGATGAGCCGAATGTCTCCCACCCGGG
>CAZQDO010000042.1:0-7666 GCA_964592085.1 uncultured Anaerolineae bacterium
CCCGCCTGCCTGAGACGGCTAACCTGGTGCAGGCCTATTTCGCCACCAAGACCGTGCTTTTCCTCGGCTTCAGCTTGGCCGACCAGGACTTCAAGCGCTTGTATCACGAGGTGGTGCGGCACCTGGGGAAACACAAGCGCCGGGCCTACGCTGTGCAACTCGATCCTTTGCCACTGACGGTCAAACACTGGCTGCAGAAGAACGTCCAGGTCGTCGCTGCCGACGCCACTGCCTTTTTAGAAGCGTTGAGGGAGGAGTTGGGCTTGGCTGAGCCGGCAACACTGCCCGGCCCAGAACAGCCCCTACTCCAACCCACGCCCACCGCACCCACACACACCAAACCCACTGCCCAGCGGGCCACACCTGCTTCCTGGGGACGTAACCTCAACCTTGAACGCGGTCTGGATGCGCTGAAGGCCCGCCTGCAAGGTGGCAATCCAGATGTCCTTCTCGAATTCACCGCCCTGGAGAGCCGCTTGCGTGCCAACATCCAGGATGAGCGACGGTTTGGCAGTAACGAGATGATGCGTAGCGAGCGGGCGCGAATTGTGATGGAGTTGAATCGTCTGGCTCTAACCCATTGTGAGGTCAGTTTCAACGATCTGTGTTAGAACTCCGGAGTGACGTGAGGCAGCGATGAAGCAGAAGGCTTATGGTTATGCCCCTCTTCCTTTCCCCCTTCACCTGGCGCTACGGCAGCCAGGAGAGTGATGACGGCAACGGATAGGAGCAGATAAGCGGAATTTGTCAGTTCCCAGCACGGGTATGAGTCCATCATGCACGACATCGAAGTAGATCAAAGCGGCCGCACCGATACACTGACTGTTAACACTGTCCTTGCCTTCTCTGACGGCATTCGGTCAGCCATTCTCATCCCTGGCGCAGTCAAGCGAGCGTGCTACCAGCACTTGAGAGCCCAGGGCATACGGAGCCACCGCATTGGCGTGAAGTTGTTTATAGCCGGCCTGGTACTACTGTTGCAGGGCTACATCAAGAGCGTAGAGTTGGTCGCCATCGACTGGGAATACATAGGTGGCCCCGAGGGAGACATCAAAGGGGAGCTACTTCAGCGCCTACGTCAACAGGCCCCAGATTTACACAGTGACCTTGTCTTTCGCCAGATTGGGAAGAAATCGGCTGCGCACAAACTGGCTTTGGAGATCTATCGGGGAGAGCGAGAACCAGATCGGCGCATCAGCACGGAGGAACTGCTAGGGGCATTGCGCTAAGGACAACGAAAAAGGTCAGGTGTCCCCCCGTCATGTGGGGGCCGCAGCCATGTTACACCGTCCGGTAAAGGATAGGATTCGCATGACCACCCGACCTCGTTAAAAGCATTATACCACAAATAAACGGAATGTGCAAATAAATGAGCTCTTTCTCAATTGGAGTAGACATCGGTGGCACGTTCACCGACTTCGTGATGAGCGTGGACGGAGGGCTGCGGATCCATAAGGTTCTCAGCACGCCATACGACCCGGCGCAGGCGATGCTGGCCGGCCTGGCAGCCCTGAGCCCCCAGGGACTCTCCTCCATCACGCGGGTATCGCACGGCTCGACCGTGGCCACCAACGCCATCCTGGAGCGCAAGGGCGTGCCCACCGCCCTCATCACCACCCAGGGCTTCCGCGATATCCTGGCCATCGGGCGACAGAACCGCCCCGTCCTCTACGCGCTGCAACCGCAGCTCCCGCCGCCGCTCATCCCGCGACGCTGGTGCTACGAGGTGCCGGAGCGACTGGATCCCACTGGCGCAGTGCTGACGCCGCTGGATGTGGAGGCGCTCGATGCGGTCCTGGATGACATTGAGCGCCAGGAGATCCGGTCCGTGGCGGTCTGTTTCCTGTACAGTTTCGTCAACCCGACGCACGAGCAGGCCGTGCGGGAACGGATCCTGCAGCGCGGCCTGTTGCAGGACTGGCAGATCGCGCTCTCCTGCGAGGTGCTGCCTGAGTTCCGCGAGTACGAGCGCGCCAGCACGCTGGCACTGGAGGCCTACGTCCGCCCCGTGGTGAGCAGCTACCTGCGAAGGCTGGAGGAGGAACTGCCAGACACGTGTTCGCTGCGGATTATGAAATCCGACGGCGGCGTGATGAGCGCGCGGCGCGCCCGGCGGCAGGCCATCCACACCGCGTTGAGCGGGCCAGCGGCGGGCGTCATCGGCGGTTTCCACGTGGCGCAACAGGCGGGTTACGACCACGTCATCACGCTGGACATCGGGGGCACGTCCACCGACGTGGCGCTGTGCCCTGGCGGGTTGATCCGTCGCGCCGAGTCCTCGATTGACGGGCTGCCGCTGCGCACCCGCATGCTCGATATCGAGACCATCGGTGCGGGCGGCGGCTCCATTGCTCGACTGGACGCAGGCGGCGCGCTGCGCGTGGGGCCGGAAAGCGCCGGGGCCGACCCTGGCCCCATTGCCTACGGACTCGGTGGGAAGCAAGTGACAGTTACCGATGCCAACGCGGTGCTGGGACGTCTGGACCCGCACCACTTCCTCGGCGGGGCGATGGAGCTGCATCTGGAGCCGGCGCGAGCTGCGCTGGAACAGTTGGCCCGCGACATGAACCTCAGCACGGAGGCAGCAGCGTTGGGCGTCATCGGCGTGGCCAACGTCAACATTGATCGCGCTCTGCGGCAGGTGTCGGTGGCGCGCGGCTACGATCCCCGCGATTTCACCCTGGTGGCCTTCGGCGGGGCCGGCCCCATGCACGCCTGCGAGGTGGCGGAGCGGCTAGAGATCCCGCGCGTGCTGGTGCCTCGCTATCCAGGGGTGTTGTGCGCCCTGGGCCTGTTGATGGCCGACGTGGCGCTGGAGACCAGCCGCTCCGTGCTGGGCGCCGTCACCGCCGAGACGCCCGCCATCCTACAGGCCCAACTGGACGAGATGATGGCCCACGCCCGCGCCGAGCTGGGGCAGGAGGGGATCGCAGAGGAGGCCATGATCTTCAACGGCCTGGTGGATGCCCGTTACCAGGGCCAGTCGTACGAATTGACCATCCCGTTTGAGCGAGATCTCCTCGCTGCTTTCCACGCTGCCCACACTCACCGCTACGGTCACGCCATGCCGCAGTGGACGGTCGAGGTCGTCAACTTGCGCCTGCAGGCGGTGGGTCTGGTGGAGAAGCCCAGGCTCGCCCCCTTCGACCTTGCTCAGGGCAGGCCCGAACCGCTGGCGGAGACCGACAGCACGGACGCCTTCCTGGGGCACAAAGTGGCGGTGTGCAGCGACCGGGCAGGGGAGCAGCCCATTGCCCTCTACGAGCGGGAGCGACTGCTGCCGGGCGCGACGTTCGCCGGGCCGGCGCTGGTTTTCCAGATGGACAGCACCGTCTTCGTCGCGCCGGGGTGGTCAGCGCGGGTGGACGGCTATCGCAATCTTGTCCTGGAAGCGTTGGCAAGGAATAGGACACAGATTAACACAGATACACACTGATCCTTGTTTTTATCTGCGAAAATCTGCGTTGATCTGCGTCCGAATCAAATCGAGTGGCCGAAACGAGAATTATGGCCGTCTTGGAGAATGTATGATAACAGTGGATGCCATCAGCCTGGCGGTGTTCAAGAGCCTGTTTGCCTCCGTCGCGGAGGAGATGGGCGTGACCTTGCAGCGCGCCAGCTTCAGCCCCAACATCAAGGAGCGGCTGGACTTCAGTTGCGCCGTGTTCGATAGGGAGGCGCGGATGATGGCCCAGGCGGCCCACATTCCGGTGCATCTGGGCAGCATGCCGGCGTCGGTGGCCTACGCCCTGCGAGCCTTCGACACCTTCCAGCCGGGGGACGTCATCGTCCTGAACGATCCCTATCGCGGCGGCACGCACCTGCCCGACGTGACCATGGTCTCGCCAGTGTTCGTCGGCGACGCCGTCCGCTTCTTCGTCGCCAGCCGCGCCCACCACGCCGACGTGGGCGGGATGTCGCCAGGGTCGCTGCCGTTGAGCACGGAGCTTTACCAGGAGGGCGTCATCATCCCGCCGGTCAGGCTGGTGGACGCCGGGCAGCGCAACGAAGGGGTGCTGGCCCTCATCACCGCCAATAGTCGCGCGCCGGCCGAGCGCTTGGGCGATCTGGAAGCCCAGTTGGCGGCGCAGCGCGTGGGCGAGCGCCGGCTGCTGGCGCTGGTGGCGACTCACGGCGAGGCCCGCGTGCAGGAACACGCCCAGGCGCTGATGGACTACTCCCGCCGTATCACCGAGGCGGTCATTGCCGACATCCCCGACGGCGTCTACCGCTTCGAGGACGCGCTGGAAGGAGACGGGCAGCGCGAGGTGCGTATCCCAATTTGTGTGAAGATCACCGTGTCCGGTTCGCAGATGACGGTTGACTTCAGCAGCAGTGCACCCCAGGTTGCGGGCAACGTGAACGCAGTCGAGGCAGTGGTCCATTCGGCCACGTGGTACTGTGTGCGTTTGCTGGCCCAGGAGGATGTGCCGGTCAATTACGGCTGCTTCCAGCCCGTGACCGTCATCGTGCCCCCGCACAGCCTGCTCCATCCCGATTTTCCGGCGGCGGTGGCCGTCGGCAACGTGGAGACCAGCCAGCGCATCGTGGACGTGGTACTGGGCGCCCTGGCCCAGGCGCTGCCAGAGCGCGTCCCGGCTGCCAGCCAGGGGACGATGAACAACTTCACCTTCGGCGGCGTCGCCAACGGCCAGCCCTTCGTTTTCTACGAGACCATTGGCGGGGGGCACGGCGGCGGGCCCGCTGGCGACGGCCTCAGCGGGCGGCACAGCCACATGACCAACACGCGCAACACGCCAGTCGAGGCGCTGGAATACGGCTTGCCGGTGCGGGTGTTGGAGTACGCGCTCAGGGAGGGCTCCGGTGGCGTGGGGCGGTATCGAGGCGGCGACGGCATCCGCCGCGCCTTCGAGTTCCTGTCGCCGGCTACGGTGACCATCAACAGCGAGCGACGAACCTATGCACCCTACGGGTTGCAGGGTGGTGGGCCTGGACAGGTCGGGATCAATCGGGTGATCCAGGATGGGGTCGAGACCGTCGTGGGGTCAAAGGTGACGGTGCAGGTCAACCCCGGCGACCGGGTGGTCATCGAGACGCCAGGCGGGGGTGGTTGGGGATAGCCTTTTTGACAAAATGACCCTTTTCGCCTATCATTGGGGATAATCATCCATCGTAGTACAACCACCCTCCCGCAGGTTGCTTCATGGAAAAAATGGGTGACCGAACACCTGCCCAGAGTTAGCGTCGCCGGCACTACCGGCTAAACCTGCGGGAGGGTGAGCAGTTACCCCATCGTTACAGGAGTAGATCATGAGCTACAACTGCTGGCTCCAATGTATTCGCGGCTGCGATCAACGCTATTCCATCTACGACGTCGTCTACCGCTGCGAGCAGTGCGGTGGGCTGCTGGACGTGGAGCACGACATGGAAGCTCTGAAGACCCGCAGCGCCGCCGCCTGGATGAAGCTCTTTGACCAGCGCAGCCGCACCAACGAATGGCCCTACGGCAGCGGGGTGTGGGGCAAGAAAGAGTGGGTCTGTCCCCAGGTAGCCGACGAGAACGTGGTGTCCATGTACGAGGGCCACAGCAACTGCTTCTGGGCCGAACGGCTGGGGCAGGAGATCGGTGTGGAAGACCTGTGGGTCAAGCTGTGCGGCAACAGCCACACCGGCTCCTTCAAAGACCTGGGCATGACGGTGCTGGTCTCAGTGGTCAAGCAGATGATGGCCGACGGTAAGCCGATTCAGGCCGTCGCCTGTGCCTCCACCGGGGACACCTCGGCTGCCCTGGCCGCCTATTGCGCCGCAGCCGGCATCCCCTCCATCGTCTTCCTGCCCCGGGGTAAGGTCTCCACCGCCCAACTGGTGCAACCCATCGCCAACGGGGCCCTGGTGCTGGCCCTGGACACCGATTTCGATGGCTGCATGAAGATCGTGCAGGAGGTGACCGCCGACAACACCATCTACCTGGCCAACTCCATGAACTCCCTGCGCATGGAAGGTCAGAAAACAGTGAGCATGGAGATGGTGCAGCAGTTCGACTGGGAGGTGCCCGACTGGATCGTGATCCCGGTGGGCAACCTGGGCAACGTCAGCGCGCTGGGCAAGGGCTTTCTGATGATGCGAGAACTGGGCCTCATCAATAAGTTGCCGCGCATCGCCTGCGCCCAGGCAGAGAAGGCCAACCCCCTCTATCTGAGCTACCTGACCGGGTTCAAGGAGTACCGGCCCGTCACCGCTCAGAAAACGCTGGCCAGCGCCATCCAGATCGGCCACCCAGTGAGTTACGAGCGAGCCGTCAAAGCACTCCAGGCCTTCAATGGGGTGGTGGAGCAGGTCAGTGAGGACGAACTGGCCAACGCCGCTGCCCGTGCCGACAGAACCGGCATGTACTGCTGCCCCCATACTGGCGTAGCCCTGGCCGTGCTGTTCAAACTGGTAGAGCGGGGCGAGGTCAAGCCATCGGATCGAGTCATCGTCATTTCCACCGCGCACGGCCTCAAATTCACTAATTTCAAAGTGGACTACCACGACCGGGTGCTGAAAGAGGTGGTTGCCCGCTACGCCAATCCCCCGGTGAAATTGCCAGCCGATTATGGGGCAGTGAAGGAGGCCATAGCACGAGAGTTGGAACGACGGAAAGAAAGGTAAGGGAGAACGCTATGGAAACCAAGCTACAAGAGCTCAAAACCCGTCTCCTGGAGATCAACGATCTGGAGTCCGCCGCCGCGCTGTTGAGTTGGGATCAGTCAACCTACATGCCGCCTGGCGGCGCAGCGGCCCGTGCGCGACAGATGGCTACCCTGGGACGACTGGCCCACGAGAAGTTCACCGACCCAGCCATCGGCAAGCTGCTGGACGACCTGCGCCCATACGAGGAGAGCCTGCCCTACGATTCGGATCAGGCCAGCCTCATCCGCGTCACGCGACGCAACTACGAGAAAGCGGTGAAGGTGCCGCCGTCCTTTGTGGCCCAGCTCTCTAACCACACGTCCCTATCCTATGAGGTCTGGACCAAGGCCCGGCCTGCGAACGACTTTTCTGCCGCGCAGCCCTACCTCGAAAAGACGCTCGACCTGAGCCGGCAACTGGCTGATTTCTTCCCCGGCTACGAGCACATCGCCGATCCCTTGATTGATTTCCACGACTACGGAATGAAGGCCTCCACCCTGAGCACTCTCTTTGCCGAGCTGCGCCAGCAACTCGTGCCCATCGTGCAGGCCATCACCGCCCAACCCGCCGCCGACGATTCGTGTCTGCACAGCACCTATCCCGAAGCCCAGCAGTGGACCTTTGGCCTGGAAGTTATCAAGCGTTTCGGATTCGACTTTGAGCGCGGCCGTCAGGACAAAACTCCCCACCCGTTCACGACCGGCTTTTCCATCGGCGACGTGCGCATCACCACCCGCGTCAAGGAGAATGACTTGGCCGAGGCGTTGTTCGGCACGCTGCATGAGGCCGGTCACGCCATGTACGAGCAGGGCATTTGCACAGACTTTGAGGGCACACCGTTGGCTGAGGGAACATCGGCGGGCGTTCACGAGAGTCAATCTCGCTTGTGGGAGAACCTCGTCGGGCGAAGACGGGGCTTCTGGAAGTTCTTCTATCCCAGGCTCCAGGAGGTCTTTCCTGACCAACTGGGGTCAGTGCCGTTGGAAACGTTCTACCGGGCGATCAACAAAGTGGAGCGCTCGCTGATCCGCAC
>CAZQDO010000042.1:7676-12980 GCA_964592085.1 uncultured Anaerolineae bacterium
CACTGAAGCCGACGAGGTGACCTACAACCTGCACATCATGCTGCGCTTCGACTTCGAGCTGGCCCTGTTGGAAGATCGCCTGGCGGTGCGCGACCTGCCCGAGGCGTGGCGGGAGCGCTTCAAGGCCGACCTGGGCATCGTCCCGCCGGATGATCGCGACGGTGTGTTGCAGGACATGCACTGGTACGCCGGCATCATCGGCGGCGCCTTCCAGGGCTATACCCTGGGCAACATCCTGAACGCGCAATTCTTCGAGGCCGCCCTGTCAGCTCATCCTGAGATTCCAGCAGAGATCGAGGAGGGTGAATTCGGCACGTTGCACGACTGGCTCAAAGAGACCATCTACCAACACGGAAGCAAGTACACCGCCACCGAACTGGTCGAGCGCGTCACTGGCGGGCCGATGAGCATTGAGCCATACATTCGCTATCTGAGGACGAAGTACAGGGAGTTGTACAAGCTGTAATACAACCACTCAGTTTGGTCAAGAGAAATAACTACCAGAGTTCCTATGAATTCCCCTGAGTTCCTGTGAGGCTGGGGAACTCAGGGGAACTTGTAAGATTCTACCACTGAAGTACACGCCAGTATGCATCCAAATCACGGTATATGATGATGGCATTGGAATCTTTCAGAAGATTCAAACCGAACTTGGGCTTGAAAACCCGCGCCATGCCGTCCTTGAGCTATCGAAGGGAAAACTGACAACTGACCCCGAACATCATACAGGCGAGGGTATCTTCTTCACAGCACGTAGCTTGGACGGATTCTCAGTGCTATCGGATTCAGTGTACTTTCGTGTGGAGAATCCTGGGAATGATTGGCTGCTTGGAGGGGATGAAAATGAACAACGTCAACAAGGAACGCTCGTAACTTTGGAGATCCATCCTCAATCAACCCGCAAACTGCAAGACGTTTTCGACCACTACACAGCAGGAGAAGACGATTATAGCTTCAGCCGAACCATTGTGCCAGTTGCCTTGGCAAGGTATGGTGATGAGAATCTAGTCTCCCGGTCTCAGGCCAGGCGTCTATTAGCCCGCTTCGAGCGTTTCAGGGAGGTTCTGCTTGATTTCGAGGACGTGGAGACAATTGGGCAAGCTTTTGCGGACGAAGTATTTCGCGTCTACCACAATCAACATCCTGATGTTCACCTTGTTCCAATACACATGAGTGAACAAGTCAGAGGAATGATTTCACGGGCTTTGCAACCATGAAGTGAACGCAGTACAGTCGCTAATACGGAGCATTTGCTGAGATAAGCAGCACAAACACCGATAACGATTTACGCATCATCCTCAATACCCTGCTTGCAAGTCCACCCGATTCGGCATGTATTCCCCTCTCGCCACCGTATTGAGCAACCCAGCTAAGCGTGCCATGCGCCGCATCTCCGACTCGTCGGAACCCCCAGCCCGATGCGGACTCATCACCACATTGTCCAGCTCGTGAAAGGGATAGGCTGAGGGCGGCGTGTGGCATTGAGCCGCTTCATCGGCTGGATAGTTGTACCACACATCCAGGCCGGCAGAGTGCAGTGCCCCATCACGCAAGGCTTGGTACAGAGCAGCCTCATCCACAATCGGACCGCGCCCCACGTTGACCAGCACGGCACCTGGCGGCAGCAGGGCCAGCTCCCTCTCGCCGATCAGCCCTGTCGTTTCGGGAGTCTGCGGCAGGCAGACAATGAGCACGTTGGTCTGAGGCAACAGGCCGTGCAAGGCATCGAGAGGATAGACCTCGTCTGGGGATAGCGCAGAAACGTGGCGACGGATGACCATCACCTTCATGCCCAGCGCCCGGCACAGGTCAGCCACCCGTTGGCCGATAGCACCGTAGCCCAGGATCAGCGCCGTCTTACCCTCCAGTAGAATAGCTGGACTAGGCTGGTAGCGAGGGGTCCAATCGTGGACGCGCAGTGCCCGGTCCATGGGGACCACAAGCTTGGCGGCGGCCAACATCAGGGCGACGGCCATCTCGGCAACGGGCGCGGCATTGTGGTGCAGGTTGTGGACAGCGATGTGGGGGAAGTCGTGCATCAGGTCCCGGGTCTCCTCCGGCAGGCCCGCCCAGGGAACGATGAGAGCGCACAGGTTGGGGCTAGCCATCAGGTGCTCGCGCTGAGGGCGGCCGGTGACCAGGATGTGATAGTCAGCCGGCGCAGGCACCTCGGGGCCAAAGGTGAGGTGAACCTCGGCGTCCAGATGAGCACGCAGATGGGCCAGCGCGACGGGGTCAGGCTCACGGAGCAGATGTACGGATAGCTTCATCAATCAGAATGGAATATCCGGAGCGGCGAAGGCCCCATGGGTCACCGCCTCCAGCCAGCCCTGGAGCCAGAGCCGGGCACCGGGGGGGATCAGCCGGGCCAGAGTGAAGATGAAATCCCGATGCTGGCGGAAGTGGGTTAGCTCAGTTTCGTCGTCAGGGTTGATCTCAGTCTCGATAGCCAGGCAGATCATCGCTGCATTCCGCTCCGGCTCACTCAGCCAGTCCAGAGCCAACTTCTGGTAAGGCCAGGCTCCAATCTGGGCCAGCAACGCCTGGACATCCACACCTTGTTGATGCAAGCCAGCCACCAGAGAGGTAGCCTCAGGCCGGGTCAGGGGACGATAACCAGTACCAAATCGGTCGCCGGGCAGCGGCACATCGCAGCGTCTGGCCAGTTCCTGGGCTACTTTGTGTAGTTCAGGATCGAGCCACGGCTGCTGCAATACCTCCAGGAAGGTTTCGGGATCCAGTGCCCTGCTTTCCACTGGTGGCGGAGTGTAAGGCGGGGCCGGCTCGATCTGGCGCTGGCGCTCCTCCTCCCGTTGGACTTTCGATTCTTCGTGACGGGCAAATTCTTTCTGCCAGCGTTCCTCGCTTCCCTCCGGGTCGTAAAGGTCAAGGAGACAGGAATCGGGGCAGTAGCCCCAGTGCCAGCCGTGCTCGTGGTCGTCTTCAGCCGACTCGATCTCCTCCCGCATCGCCTGGCAGATGGGGCAGTCGTCGTCGGCAATGACCTCGTCCGCGTATTCCTTCGGGATCGGGTTAGGCTCCCCCAATTGCTCGCGCCAGATGACCTCCCGCGGGGCGGAGCCGTAGAGCTCGTCCTGCGGTGTGAAGAACCAGTTCCGGATCAACTCATCCAGCCGGGCCGTCTCCGCCTCGATGGTGGAACCTGTCTTGGCTTCGGCCTCGGCCAACAGCTCAGCAGCCCGGTCTCGCAGCCAAAGAACCAGGTCGCCGTAAAGGGCACATTCTTGAACAGACATGTTTTGCCTCCAATAGACTACTTATGTCAGCCCGGTGAACAGACACGAGCGATCATCCGGCTGTCCCTAGAGCCTTGAGAAATTCAGCAGGGCCAACGATAGGGATACCTTCAAAGGGATGCAACACCAACAAGTCGTCGTCGCCAGTGACGATGTAGTCAGCTTCTCCCGCCACTGCCACTTCCAACACGACGTTATCCTTCGGGTCACGGCAGGCTGTAATACGATGCTGCGGCACGTCCGGCTCCCCACGCAGCAAGATGAGTGCCAGCACGATCTCCACATCGTCGTCGGTCAGATGGTACTTGTCGCGGATACGCGGAAGGGTCAGTTTAGCCACCAACTCGTCCAACAATGGCTCAGCATAAAGAAACGTGTAGTCGCCATCCCTCAACCGGGTGAGCACTGGCCCGACAGTGCCCTGAGGCTTTATCAGCGCCCTGATCAAGATATTGGTATCTACAACGGCGCGGGTCACAGGACTGTCTCCAGATCAGCATCAGCAGCACGCAAGTCCGTTTCGACTTCGGCCTCGCTATGGGCAGCATTGAGCTGAGCCATCCTCGTCAGCAAAAGGTCGAAGCGTTCGAGCACCCGCTTTTCGTGCAACTGCTGAAATTGAAGGAAATCCTCGTAGGGGATCATCGCTGCTTCGGGGCGGCTACCGCGCGTGAGGATGTACGATTGCCCCTCATGTGCCACCTCATCGAAGATGGGACGGAACCTGCGCTGAAGATCCGTCACGCCAATCACCCTGTTCATACCACACCTCGCTCACTTTGTATTGAAATACGTATCCTGATACGTATTATACAAGGTTCTGCGCAAGCCGTCAAGCAGTGGCGCATGAGGGCTTGCGCAGCAAATACCCTTGGCGTTTCCAGATACAGGCGCAAGTGCAGATCACACTTCCTGCCACTCCGTGTGGAACGAGCCTTCTTTGTCAATCCGCCGGTAGGTGTGAGCGCCAAAGTAGTCGCGCTGAGCCTGGGTGAGGTTGGCGGGCAGGCGAGCGGTGCGGTAGGCATCGAAGTAGGCCAGCGCGCTGCTGAAGGCCAGACAGGGCACGCCGTTGGTTACCGCCGCCTGGATGACCCGCCGCATCGCACCTTGACGCTGCTGCACCGCCTGGCCAAACTCGGCGTCCATCAACAGGTTGGACAGATCGGGATTGCGCTCGAAGGCAGCGCGGATGTCATTCAGGAAGGCGGCGCGGATGATGCAGCCGCCCCGCCAGATGCGGGCGATCTCGCCGTAGTCTAGGTTGTAGTCATACTCCTGGCTGGCAGCGCGCAGCAGGGCAAAGCCCTGGGCATAGGAGCAGATCTTGGCGGCGTAGAGAGCGTCGCGCAGGTCACGGATGAGATCGGCGCGGTCGCCGTCGAACTGGATCTCCGGGCCGGAGAGCACCTGGCTAGCTGCCACCCGCTCATCTTTGTAGGCGGAGATGATGCGCGACTCCACGGCAGCGTTGATGGTCGGCGTCGGTGCACCCAGGTTGAGGGCGCTCTGGCTAGTCCATTTACCAGTGCCTTTCTGCTTCGCCTCGTCCAGGATGACCTCCACCAGTGGCTTTCCGGTCTCATCGTCCATCTTGGCGAAGATGTCGGCGGTGATCTCGATGAGATACGACTTCAGTTCCCCCTGGTTCCACTCAGCGAAGACCTGATGAAGCTCCGCCGCCGACAGGCCACCGATGCGCTTCATGATGTCGTAGGACTCGGCGATGAGCTGCATGTCACCGTACTCGATGCCGTTGTGCACCATCTTGACGTAGTGCCCCGACCCGCGCGGGCCGATGTAGGTCACACATGGATCGCCGTTCACCTTCGCTGCGATAGCGGTCAAGATCGGCTTCACCATCTCCCACGCTTCCGGCTGGCCACCGGGCATGATGCTCGGTCCCCACAGCGCGCCATACTCGCCGCCGGAGACGCCGGTGCCGATGTAGTTGATGCCTGCCTCGGCCAATTCCTTGGCCCGCCGCTCGGTGTCGCCGAAAAAAGAGTTGCCGCCGTCAATGATCAGATCGCCCGCCTCCAGATGG
>CAZQDO010000042.1:12990-19862 GCA_964592085.1 uncultured Anaerolineae bacterium
ATGGGGTTTCAGTTGGGCGATGGTATCGTCCACCGGCGCGCCAGCCTTGACCATGAGCATGATCCGGCGCGGCTTTTCCAGCGCGTCCACCAGTTCCTCAACCGTGTACGCCGCCTGGACATTCTTGCCTTTGGCCGGCCCGGCTATAAACTCCTCGGTGCGGGCCGCCGTGCGGTTGTAGACCGCCACTGAGAAGCCATTGCGTTCGATGTTGAGAACCAGGTTTTGGCCCATCACTGCCAGGCCCATTAAGCCAAGATTAGCTTTGTTCATGACTGTCTCTCCTTATTGTATGGTGTAGGTGAAGCAGCAAATCTCAAATCGGCAAATCACGAGTTAGCGACGTTGGCGTTGTTGCTTGAGCTCGGTGACGAGAAGGGCAATGATTTCGCCGAGTAAGTTCAGGCGATGTTCCAGCACAGCCGGTGACAGCAAGCGACGACTACGGTAGTACCAACCCCTCGTTTCACGAGCAGAGCCGGTCGAAACACGAAGGAAGTAATCGCGATCCTTGCCGAAACCACGTCCATACCCCTCTTCAACATTGGCGCCGATAGATCCAGCGCTTCTTATCAACTGCCGGGCCACCGCCTGCCCCCGCAGATCACGCATCAACCTTTCACAATCCTCCCAGGCCAGGTCATACAAGAATAGTGCCTTACGATAGGCATAGAACTGCCATACCGGATCAGCCTTGATAACCTCCGGCACTCCTTGCTCCCATTCTTCGTAAGTCACTCACACTCCTTTGCGATTTGCTGATCTGTTGATTTGCTGATCTGTTGATTTGTACAGCATCTCCCCGGCCTTCCTCACCAGCAAGATGCCTTCTTCCTCTCGACTCGCCCACTCCTCCGGGTCAATGCTCGTCGGGTCCATGTACCCCAGATTGATCCGCCGGCACCGCTCCTCCGGAATGCCCGTGGCCAACGTCACCCTGATCCGCGCTCTTTCCACCCCGTTCTCAAACGTGCCGATCCCCCTCAGGTGAGTGGAGTGAGCCAGCACGCCCCACGGATAGTCCTTGAAGCGATCCCACTGTTTGAGGAAGTAGTCGCGAACGTGATAACCGATCTGGTCAATGATGTGACCGTGAGTGTAGGAGACTTCGGTGATGTGGGGAGCGTAGATGATGACCTCACCGCCATCGGCGATGGCCGGCTCCAGCTTGTACATCCCCTTGGCCGCTGTCCACAGGTCGTCGTACATCTCTGGCATAACCGACAGCACTCGCTTGAACGGTTTGTCCACGTAGACAATGTGCAGCTTGGCCGAAAGATCGGCGGCGTGCTCGTAGGCTTCCTCCGGCGTGCCGATGAACAACCCAGCCAGCCCCTCATCTTTAACCACCAGGCTGAAACATAACTTAGGCACATCAATGAACGAGGCTGCCCGGTCAATGACCTGTCGCACCGGCGTATGCTTGGTGCCGATGACCTCCATGCTGGTGATCACCGCCCCCAGCCAGTGGGTGAAATTGATCACCTCCGGGCCGCTGATGCCGGGGAAGAAATACTTGTTGCCGCCGGAGAACCCGACCACCTCATGCGGGAAAGTGGGGCCACAGATGATGAGTTGGTCATAGTCGAGGATGAGCTTGTTAATGGTGACGGGGACCGCCTGGGACAAGAGGCCCTGGCTCGTGTTGCGTGCTTCGTGTTCCGTGATGGCGCCCAGGGTAACAAAGGTTTCGGGCAGATCCCATCGGTGGTTGAAGATGTGGACATCGCCGTACCTCACCACTCGCTCCGCCGCAGTGACACCCACCAGCCTGTTCAGTGCCTCCTCGCTCATCGGCTGGTGCGTGCCCAGCGCCACCAGGTAGTCCAACGCAACGACCCTTCCCCCCAGTAACTCGTGGAACAGCCGGAAGAAGAGCGAGATCGGCGCGGTGCGGGTGTGGTCGGGGATGATGACCAGCACGCGCTTGCCATCGAGATTGGCCTGTGCCAGCGCCTCGGATATCAGATCGTGGATCTCAGGTTCACTCAAGAATCCATCTTCGTAACCTTTGCCAATGACCATATCAGACACCTTCATCAAGCAGTTTGTAACAGGATAGCTTCGTGGGCTAGTGACTCGGCAGCATAGGCCAGCGCAGCCCGGATGTCCACTTCAGTCAAGCGCGGATATGCATCCAGTAAGTCGGCCTCTGTAGCACCTTCGCTGAGCTTGCGGATGATGAGCTCTACCGGAATGCGCGTTCCGCGAATCACTGGTTTGCCCAGCATGACGGCGGGGTTGATTTCGATACGGTCTGCTGTGAACATGACACTCCTCCAGTCCATTTGTGTAGGTATCGAATAGTCGAAGCATGGCCTATGGCTCAGAAATAACAGCGAGTTGAGCGTTAACAGTCTCGACGGCGTCGGCGCACCACTGCCATTGCAGGTAGTCGTCGTCGGCTTCAAAATCCTCGCTGCCTTGAGCCGTGTAGCGTGCGCGTAAGTCCTCCAGTGTGCCGCCCCACTTGACTTCCAACTCTCGAATGGCTGCTTGATAACGCGCCAGGCGTCCCAGCAGCATCATGCGGGCATGTTGGCGGGCTGCTACCAGTGGATCAGGATAGCCCAGGGAGGTGAGGACACTTTCAGTGGTATAAGACTTGGCAAGTGTATGCATCAGTACTCTCCTTACCAGTGATTGTAGCACACCCATGCACAAACTGCAAGCCAAGCTGGCTTGCGATTTGTTGATTTGCCGATTCGCTACCGTTTCCACGGCGGCACTTCGGGCATGAACCGCTCGAACTCGGCGATCAACTGAGCCTCGTAGTCGCCGGCGTACTCCTCGGCCAGGAATTTGTGCAGCCCCTCCTCGTGAAACCGCTGCCACGACTCCTCCTCGTGACCTGGATTGACGGGGAAGAAGAGGGCATCGTTGGCGCGGGCAGCCCTCAGGTCGCCGGGCGCGTCTCCGATCATCAGCGTATGGTCAGGCGTGTACTGCCCCTTAGCGGCCAGGGCGATGTGCTCGCTCTTCTTGCCCCTCTCCTGCCCGGCGATGACGCGCACGTAACGGTCAATGCCATGCTCCTTCCACTCACGCTCCAGCGCCTCGTTCGGCGTCTGGGAAACGACGATCATGTCGGCCTTGTCCAACAGGTACTCCAGGCTCTCGCGCACGTAGGGGAAGGGCGGGATGCCGTGCACCATGTCGGCAATGGTAGCGTTGACCGCCAGGCTCCAGGTCAGGGCCCGGTCCAACTCAGGATGGGGATGGGCGGCCATGTAGGACTTCAGGCCATCGTTGCTCTTGGGGAATCCTTCATCAGCGATAAACTCGCGGATGCGGGGCGCTTCGGGAATCTGCACGCCGCGCTGCTGCACTTCGTGCCGCTCGCGCAGTAGATCGAAGACCATCACCAGCGCTGGCCAGCGATTGATGCCCCGCCACTTGGAGTACAGGTTGACGAACTCCGCCGCCTCGCGGGCGTACTTGGAGACGGCTTGCAAGCCCCAGTGCTTGATGATGTTGGGAGTGAAACATTCCTTGTGCTTGATCTCCATGGTGTCGAAGGCGCAGCCGTCCGAATCAATGCCGACGAAGAAATCGAACCTGGGCTGCATTTCCAACAATGGTCGTGCTGCCTCGTGAACTTCTGTCATGGTCTCACCTCCAGTAGTCTGATCAAAGCTATTATACCCCAAACGATGCAAAACTTCAAAAGTGGTTTCTTGACAGATAGCTGTAAGTGCGCTATGATATGATCAGAGCAGTACTGTGGCTATTGTCGGATGGAGCCAGCTTCGTGCACGGGGCAGTGATCCCCATAGACGGCGGCTTTTCCGCTTTCAGTGGTACTGGAAATCATGAGGAGTTACCCATGGGCATAGACTATGTTAGGGTCAAACGGGAGACCCTCGAAACCTTTTGTCAACGGGTTTTTCAGCGCCTCAATCTCTCGGAATACGACGCGAGGATGGCTGCGGCTGTGCTGGTAGCAGCCGATGCTCGGGGCATTCCCTCTCATGGCGTGGCGCGGCTGTGGAGATACGTGAACGGACTCAAAACAGGTTTGATGCTGCCGGACGCACCTGCCGAGGTTCTCGTGGATACGCCGTCATCGGTCGTGATCCACGCGCACGGTGCAATGGGCGCTCCCGTCAGTGTCCAGGCCATGGAAAGCGTGATCAGCAAAGCCAAGACCAACGGGGCAGCCTTCGGATGTGTCCGAGACTCTAACCACTTTGGGATCGCGGGCTACTATGCCATGATGGCCCTGGACGAAGACATGCTGGGCATCTCCATGACCAACACGGCCGCTCTGGGCGTGCCCACCTTTGGGCGTCAGGTCATGTATGGTACCAATCCATTGGCCTTCGCAGCGCCGGCTGACGAGGAGCGGGCTTTTGTGCTGGACATGTCCACGACCGTCGTCACCAGGGGGAAAATTGAGATGTATGAGCGGCTTGGAAAAGAACTCCCCGTGGGATGGGCTGTTGATAAGACCGGTCAACCGGCGAGAGATGCTCGCCCCCTTCTCGACGACATGTTCCACCGCGTGGGCGGTGGCATCTTGCCTATAGGGGGAGCAAGTGAAGAATTCGGTGGGTACAAAGGCTACGGACTGGCTATTATGATTGACATTCTGTGCGCAGTGCTCTGCGGAGCTCCTTTTGGACCGGGCCTCTCTGACACGGCGACCTCTTCCGCTCGCGTCAGTCATTTCTTTGGAGCGATCAGGGTTGACACCTTCCGTGATCCACAGGAATTCCGTCGCGATATGGACCGCATGCTGAGAGGTCTCAGGAATTGCCCACTTGCAGAAGGCGCTGAGCGGGTCTACTTTGCCGGGCAGAAGGAATTTGAAAAAGAAGAAGAGTGCTTGCGAATGGGAGTCCCACTATTGAAGGCAACCTATGACCAAATCTGTATGATCGGGAATGAGCACGGTATCGAATCCCCTCCAGTTTTGAAGGGAGGCTAGAGCGAAAATGATCAGGAATACTGACGGAGCGAGAAAGGGGGCAAACAATGACAGACTTACTTGAGAAACTAGGGCAACTCGGCGTGGTGCCGGTCGTCAAGATTGAGCGAGCCGAGGACGCCGTCGCACTTGGCAGAGCCTTGTTGGCCGGCGGGCTGCCATGTGCCGAGATCACCTTCCGGACCGCAGCAGCCGAGGAGGCGATCCGGCGCATCTCCTCAAGCCTGCCGGAGATCATCGTCGGGGCGGGGACTGTGCTCACGGTGGATCAGGCCAATAAGGCGGTCTCGGCAGGCGCGCGATTCATCGTCGCTCCTGGGTTCAATCAGAAGGTGGTGGACTGGTGCCTGCAAAATGAGATACCCGTCACCCCTGGGGTGATGACGCCGACCGAGATAGACATGGCCCTCGACCGGGGGCTGAACATCCTGAAGTTTTTCCCGGCCGAGGCGATAGGTGGGATCGCCATGCTGAAGGCCATCTCAGCACCCTACGGAGGCGTCAAGTTCATTCCCACGGGAGGCATCAACAGGAACAACCTGGCAGACTATCTGGCCCTGCCCAGCGTCCACTGCTGCGGGGGGAGCTGGCTGGTCAGGGCCAACTTGATCTCGGCCGGCAAGTTCGATGAGATCACCAAGTTGACCCGGGACGCCATGTCTGTGGTACACCAGGTACGAGGATAGTAAACGTTGGTGCCAGGCACTTGCGAATAGCCGCCAATTGAGCGTGCGCGCCCGGTCTGGAGGCGCTGTTGCCCCTCAACAGCCGATGAAAGTGCCTGGCACCTGAGCGCTTACCGAGGATATTTATGGAGGTGGAATATGAATGATCGAGTGGTAACTTTCGGCGAGGTGATGCTACGACTGAAGCCGCCTGGGTTCGAGCGGTTCTTCCAGTCGCCGCTGTTGGAGGCCACCTTTGGCGGCGGGGAGGCCAACGTCGCCATCTCTTTGGCCTGCTTCGGCCTGGACGTGGCCTACGTCACCGTCCTGCCTCGCAACCCAATTGCCGACGCCTGTATTGCTTCCCTGCAGGGCAGAGGCGTGGACACCTCGCTCATCGTTCGCGGCGGTGAGCGGATGGGCATCTACTTCCTTGAGCCTGGCGCCAACCAGCGCCCGTCTCAAGTGATCTACGACCGGGCGAACTCGGCCATCGCTACCGCTGGCCTACAGAGTCTGGATTGGGAGCGCGTCTTTGCCGGCGCATCCTGGTTCCACATCACGGGCATCACCCCCGCCCTCAGCCAGAGCGCAGCAGACCTTTCACTTAGGGCAGTACAGGCAGCCAAGGAGAAAGGGCTGACTGTCTCCTGTGACTACAACTATCGCAAGAAGCTGTGGAAATACGGCAAAGCTGCTCCGGAGGTGATGAGCGAGCTGGTGCGCTACGTTGACGTGGGCATCGCCAATGAGGAGGACTGCCAGCGCTCGCTGAGAATCGGCGTCGAGGCCGGCGATTGGCAGCAAGCAGTCGAAGCGGGCGAACTCGACCCCGCTAAGTATCGGGCGCTGTGCGAGAAAGTGTTGGCAGCCTTCCCCAACCTGAAATATCAGGCCATCACCCTGCGCGAGAGCTACAGTGCCAGCCACAACGGCTGGTCTGCCTGTCTGCACAATGGGCAGGAGTTCTTCCTGAGCACCCGTTACGACATCACCCACATCGTTGACCGCGTCGGCGGCGGGGACGCCTTCGCTGCCGGTTTGATCTACGGGCTGAGCACCGACATGGATAACGAAACCGCGCTCAACTTCGCCGTCGCTGCCTCGTGTCTGAAACACTCGATCCCAGGGGACGCCAACCTCGTCTCCGTGGATGAGGTGAAGCGACTTGCGGCAGGAGAGGCATCGGGGCGGGTGCAGCGGTAGGCGAAGTTTGTGTCCACAATCGGGATAGGGGGACGGCCTAACCGCCCCCCTCCCACACCACCGGACATGCG
>CAZQDO010000043.1:0-19826 GCA_964592085.1 uncultured Anaerolineae bacterium
GCTTGACGATGACGCCCCCCACCTCCACTGGCTCCAAAATGGCGAAGGGGTTCAGGGTGCCGGTGCGCCCGACATTGATGCCGATGTCCAGGAGCCTGGTCGTGGCCTCCCGACCGGGGAACTTATAGGCGATGGCCCCACGAGGGGCGTTGCCCACCGCTCCCAGTTGTTCCTGGAGCGCCAGCGAGTTGATCTTGACCACCACCCCATCCACCTCGTAGTTGAGGGTATCCCGCTTCTTCATCCACTCGTGGCAGTAGGCCACCACCTGCTCGAAATCCGGCAGCAAACGACTGTCGAGATTGACCGGGAACCCCATCCGCTTGAGATACTGAAGGGCATCCCACTGAGCGGTGACAGTGACCCCTTCGCTTTCCACCACGGCGTAGGTGAAGAGGGACAAGGGCCGGGCGGCGGTGATGTGAGAGTCGAGCTGGCGCACCGAGCCGGCGGCGGCGTTGCGGGGATTGGCGAAGGTCTTCTCGCCCAGCTCCGCCTGGCGGCGATTGAACTCCATGAACTGGTCAATGGGCATGTAGGCCTCGCCCCGCACCACCAGACGAGCCGGCGGTGGGCCATCCGGCGAGACGGGGATGCGCAGGGGAACGCCCCGGATAGTCTTGAGATTGGCGGTGACGTCCTCGCCCTCGACGCCGTTTCCCCGCGTCGCCCCTTGAACGTAGAGCCCGTTCTCGTAGGTGAGCACCACCGTCAGGCCGTCTATCTTGGGTTCCACCACGTACTGTAAATCTTTCTGCTCCACCCCTTCCGGCAGGAGCTTGCTGATGCGTTCCAACCAGGCCCAGAGTTCCTCCTCCTCGAAGGCGTCGCTCAGGCTGAGCATCGGTTTGGGATGACGCACCTTCTCGAACCTGTCCAGCGGCTCAGCACCTACCCTCTGGGTGGGTGAGTCCGGGGTAAGCAGCTCCGGGTGAGCCGCCTCCAGTTCCCGCAACTCCTGCATCAGCCTGTCGTACTCGGCATCGCTGACAACGGGAGAGTCCAGCACATAATAGCGGTAGTTGTGGTAACGTATCTCCTTACGCAGCTCTTCGATGCGCTCTTCAACGCTCATCTTCCAACTCCTGGCAATCTTTACCTGATTATAACACCTTTGGCAGTGGCTTGTCAAAAAGGACACGAGTCTACGAATCTACGGATTTACGAGCTAACGCACACGCAAACTCGTAAACTCGGTATTCGTAAACTCGTAATTTTGACAAAAACACAGGATAGCTATAGAATGTCCCTACCATGCCCTACAACAAACTGAGTGCTGTGGTAAGTGTGATACTGCTTTGTCTGGCTCTCTCTCTGGCCGTGGAATTGCCGACGGAGACTCTCTCCCTCGACGTTCTAGGCTCACCTCTGACGGTCCGATTCTCCCAAAACTGGCTGACGGTTGCACTCCTGGTCGGCATGGCCTGCGGTGGCACTGCCTCCATCATGCGCCTTCACCCCTTGTCCCACCGAGAAAAACGGGCCTTCGTTTGCTGTATTCTCCCCGGCCTGGCAACGCTGATGGCAACCATCCTCTTGCCTCAGGCCCCAGATCGAGTCTACACCCTGGGCGGCCTGGTTGCGATGGGAATCCTTCTCCCCTTGATCATCACCGCTGAGTATCGCGTCATTGATCCCGCCGCCCCTGGTTACAGAGCAACCCGATTGGGTCTGAATTTCGCTGCCTACCTCATAGCCCTCGTTCTCTTCACCTTGATCTACGAGAGCAAATGGCCTGGGTTGTACATGGCCACAGCGGCGCTGGTCGGGAGCAGCCTGCTGGCTCTGGATCTGTTGCACGGCACTCAGCAGGGCCTTAGACGAACTAGCCTCTATGCCCTGATCGTCGGTCTGGTTATGGGCGAGATGGTCTGGGCCTTGAGTTATTCACAGATGCACAGCCTGACCGCTGGAATCCTCCTGCTGCTCATCCTTTACCTTGCCACGGGCCTCGCCCGGCAGGGCCTCCTGGAGTCCCTCAATCGGCGGATCCTCATTGAGTTCGCATGGGTGGCCTTGATCGGCCTGGCGCTGCTTCTCAAATACGCCCCCTGAGCAATCCTCACAGCTCCACCTCAATGCCCAGCCCCAGCGCTTCGGCTTGCGTCAGCACTGCCCGGGCCACCGACACGTCTTGCACCGCGTTGCCCACCGACTTGAAGAGGGTGACCTCTTCAGCATTCTCACGGCCTGGCTTGATCCCAGCGGCGATCTCCCCCAGCTCGGCGTAGATGTGGTCTTCGGTGATCAGGCCCTTCCGAATGGGGATGATCAGGTCGCCCGTCTCGGACAGGCACCCCTCCCGCGAGCCTACCACCAGCCTGGCCCTTCTGACCGTCTGCTCAGGGATCTCCTGCATCTCCGGCGTAAAGGAGCCAAGGGCGTTGATGTGGACACCCGGCTTGAGGTCTTCGTTGGCGAAGACGGGCGTCTTGGAGGTAGTGGCCGTGCAGATGACGTCGGCCTCGCGGACGGCCTCCGCTGGCGAGGAGGCGGCCCTGAGATCTGTGGGGATCCTCCCCCTTCCCGCCATCTCCTGAGCATACCTCTCCGCCGCCTGGAAGTTGGCGTCGTAGACCCAGGCTCTTTCGATGTCCCGCACTTCGCAGACCGCCAGGAGCTGAGTACGCCCCTGGACTCCCGCCCCGAAGATAGCCGCTACCCTGGCATCCTTCCTGGCCAGCAGGTCAGTAGCCGCACCCGAAGCCGCCCCCGTGCGCAGTGCGGTGAGATAGGTCCCGTCCATCACCGCCACCGGCCGCCCGGTCGAGGCCTCCACCACGACCACCAGGGCGAAGATGGTGGGCAGTCCCATCTCCAGGTTACGGGGAAAGACGGACACGATCTTGACCCCCAGGGCGTCGCTTTCCGAGAGGTAAGCAGGCATGAAGAGGGTTACCCCTTCGTGCCTCTCCACGGGTAGTTGGGTACGAAGGGGCACCACCGCCCTGCCTGCCGAGAGCTGGGCGAAGGCCCCTTTCACGATTTCGATAGCCTCCCGCATAGGGACGGCTTGCTGGACATCCTGTCTTGAGAGTACTCGTAGCTTCATCACTATTTCCTTCCCCAACAAGCTTCGAGGGCCAGACCAAGCGAAATCTAGCCCTCGAGCCTTACTCAATCATCACAGTGGATTGTTGAACTTCCCCATGCGCCAAACTTGCCTTCCGCCAACCCATTGCGCCAGAAAGCCGCGCATGCTGTTGGCGGGGGCGTGTGTTCTCCGCTCGTGCGCGTCCGATACCCCTGCGTTTATGCGCCGTGCTTTTTCTACTGGGTGGGAATGAGCCGAATCAAAGAGCGCAAGGTTGCGTTGACAGAATCCGAGTCTGGAAAATACTTTCGGACATCTGGCTCTAGAATGACCGCGCCTTCCGCGGGCTTTACCTCTTTGACGAGGGTTGTGCCATCTGCCTTGTGAATGGTCATTGTGTACCCTCCCTGCATGGCTCGGTAGTGCTTGCCACGCACCCCGCCGGTGAAATCATACTCGGCACGCAAAGTGTCATCCTCTATTGTCTGTATGGCTTTAGTCATTACCTTCCTCATAGCGTCTCCGTTCCGTTGGTGTTGCCTTACGGCAACTGATAATCCGTATGTTCGTCCCGCGTTCCGTGTAGGACACTACCAGTACCCGCCCTTTGTCAGAAGTACCGATGTCAACATAGCGATCCTCATCTATGGAATGGTCAGGGTCAGGTATGGTGATTGAAAATGGGTCATTGAAAACCATTGCGCCTTCATCGAAACTAACCTTGTGCCATTTGAGATTTGCTTTGGCTTTTTCCTCACCCCACTCAAAGTTGGGTTTCATCGCGGTTGTCTCTCATCCATTGCGTTTCCTGTTTACGGTGTGGACGGCCCGACCTGCGACTACAAAGGCATGAAAGCCGCGTACGTGGCGTGGCCGGCGTGCGTGTGTTTGCAGACGGGCGTCGTCGTTCCTCTATTTGTTGCAGATGACAGTAGTTGAGGCACACTCAATCATGTCATCAGTGAGTCGGATAATCCCAGGCCAATTCCTGTTAATGTCTCCCGCCATCTTGAAGTAGTGAATGAGTGCCTGCCCTTGCCTCCCCACGATAAACGCCAGTATTGTCTGCGCGTCGTCGAGGCCACCGAGATAGTGTACTTTGCTATACCACGAGTTTCCTTTGATGGTCGCTCTTTCTTGGGGCCAATACCTTCTGATATGACCTTTTTCGTTTGTGGTGTATACCCAAATCTCGTAACCTTCGGGCAGTTTGCGAAAGACGCCGCTCACTGGAAAGGTATGGGGAACTTGCTCTCCAATAGATGGAGACACTATTTCCATACCATACTCTTCGCGTGATAACACCGATGCTGACAGCGGATTCCTGCGAAGTCGCGCAAGTTCCTTTTCCAGTTCGGCAGCGGCCTTGTCTTTTGCGCGTGCTGTTATCCATGCAGCGGCAATCGTTGCAATTGCGCCTACAACAGCGGTGATAAGTGTCGCGTCCATTTTACTCCTTTGGCGAACCGACAGTAGATTTCAAAAGGCATGTCTGCAAACCTACATACTGCGACACAAATGTGTCGCCTAACACGGCCCTGTCCTGTGTTACCCGCCACTTTTTTGTCGTGTAACGTAGCCGCCATTTGACACCCAGCCTCTGCTTTCACTCCTCCCCCAAATACGCCTTCCGCACCCGCTCGTCGCGTATCAGCTCCTCCGCTGAGCCGGAGAGGATGGTGCGGCCGGTCTCCAGCACGTAGCCCTTGTCAGCCAGTCGGAGGGCGGCGCGGGCGTTCTGCTCCACCAAGAGGATGGTTACCCCTCCCTGGTTGATCTCCTGGATGGTTTCAAAGATGGCCTTGACCAACATGGGGGCCAGGCCCAACGAGGGCTCATCCAGCATCAGGAGCTTGGGCCTGGCCATCAGCGCCCGCCCAATGGACAGCATCTGCTGCTCACCACCGGAGAGGGTGCCGCCAATCTGGCTCTTCCGCTCCTCCAGGCGAGGGAAAAGCTCGAAGACCCGCCGGCGGTTCTCCTCAATGGCGCCCCTATCGCCACCCAGGCTGTAGGCGCCCATGTTCAGGTTCTCTTGCACGGTCAAGGTGGCGAAGACCTTGCGCCCCTCGGGAGCCTGGGAGATGCCCAGGTTCACAATCTGGTGAGCAGGCACGCCGTTGAGCACCTGGCCGTCGAAGACGACTCGCCCCTCGCGGGGAGGCAGCAATCCTGAGACCGTCCGCAGGGTGGTGGTCTTGCCTGCCCCATTGGCCCCGATGAGAGTGACGATTTCGCCCTCCTCGACCTCCAGAGAGATGCCCTTGAGAGCGTGCACGTGTCCGTAATACGAATGAAGGTTTTCGATTTCTAGCAGAGCCATGTTCTACTCTTCCTTGCCTAGATAGGCCTCGATCACCCGCGGATTGCCCCGCACCTCGGCCGGCGTTCCCTCGGCGATCTTCGCGCCATTGTCCAGGACGATGATGCGATCCGAGATGCCCATCACCACCTTCATGTCGTGCTCGATGAGAAAGATGGTGATCCCCGAATCACGCACCTGGCTGATCAACTGCATCAGCTCGTTGGTTTCCTGCTCATTCAGACCGGCGGCGGGCTCGTCCAAAATGAGAAGCTGGGGGTCAACGGCCAGCGCCCGAGCGATCTCCAGACGGCGCTGATCGCCGTAGGGCAGGTTCTTGGCCAGCTCCGCCCGCTGGTCGTACAGGTTCATGAACTGCAGGTGGCGCTCGGCTTCCTCACGGATTTGCTGCTCTTCGAGCCGTTGGCCCCTGGTCTGCACGATGGCTCCCAGCCAGCCGGATTTGGTACGGCAGTGTCGCCCCGCCATGACGTTCTCCATCACCGTCAGGTTGCGAAACAGGCGGATGGTCTGAAAAGTCCGCCCGATGCCTCGCTCTGTGACCGAATGGGGCCTGAGGCCCAACAGGCTCTGGCCATTCAGACGGACTCCCCCCTCGTCCGGTGGGTAGATGCCGCTGATCAGGTTGAAGACCGTCGTCTTCCCCGCCCCGTTAGGCCCGATCATGCCCAAGATTTCGCCTTCGTTGATCTCGAAATCCAACTGGTCAACCGCAGTCAGGCCGCCGAAGGTCTTGGTCAGGTTACGTACCTCTAATAAAGCCATGCTCTACCTCAACTTGTTGTTACTAGATCCCCAGGAGTCTCCTGGCATTCTCCCCCAGGATCTTTCCTCTGAACTCAGGCGATAGGTCAACCTCGTTCAGGGCATCCATCGTTTGCTGGAATCCGCAGACCGGATAGTCCGTGGCGAAGAGAACCTTGTCTTCGGCACCGTATTTGGAGTAGGCATCCCAGGGCAAGTGGTTATATAGATCCGAATAGGCGGAGACATCCAGGTAGACGTTGGTGTGTCTGACCACCAGAGACCACGCTTCCCAGGGCCAGGGGAAGCCGCAGTGACCCAGGATGATCTTCAGGTCCGGATATCTCAGCGCCACGGCCTCGACCAGCATGGGATGTCCCAGGCGGGCGTCTGAGTCCGGATGGGACAATTGGTGAGCTACGTGGGTCCAGACCGGGACGTCCAGGTCCAGCGCAGCTTCCCACAGCGGGTCGTGTTTGGGGTCCGATATGTCAAAGTGCTGAACCGGCGGGACCAGTTTCAGCCCACGGCAGCCCAGATGCTCCACCGCGCGGGCGAACTCATCCACAGCCGCACGGCCCATGGAGGGATCCACGCCAGCGAAAGGGATGAAGCGCTCCGGATAGGCCGGGGTCAGCTTAGCCAAATCCTCGTTGGTCACCAATTTCACGCCGTACTGGGTGGTCATGTCCATGGCCACGATCACGGCCTTGTCCACCCTGGCCTCGTCCATGTCCTCGATGATGTCCGTGACGCTACGCATGTTGAACAGCGCGGTCAGCATGGCCGCCATCCTCTCGGTGCGGGCCTTGTCTCGCGAAGCCGCGGTCATCCTTGTGATCGCCTCTTCCAGACTGGGCGTCACCGTGGCCTCTTTGCAGAACGGGTGGGTATGCACGTCAATGATCATCAGGCCTCCTGGCTGAAATGATGTAAGCCTCGCTATTCGCCGCCCGCCCCCTCTTTGGCCAGCTCCAACTCGTGGCGGAATCGCTGGCTGGGCCAGAGTCCCTCAGGGCGGAAGACCATCATGATGATCATGGCCGCCCCGAAGATGAGCATGCGCCACTGCTGGATGTTCAACAGAACCTCGCGCAGGATCTCCGGCAGGACCACCATGCCCACCGTGCCCACCAGAACACCGGGTATTGACCCCGTGCCGCCCAGTACCACGATGCAGAACATGATCACCGACTCCCAGAAGCTGAAGCTCTCCGGAGCGATGACCGTCACCCAACTGGCGTAGAGGTTTCCCGCCACCCCTGCCCAGGCCGCGCCGATGGCAAAGGCCAGCAGCTTCACCCGCACGGTGTTTATCCCCATGGCCTCGGCCGCCAACTCATCCTCGCGCACGCAGGTCCAGGCCCGCCCCAGGCGCGAGTTCTCCAGCCGCCGCATGGCGAAGACGGTGAAGACGACGAACGCCAGGAACAGGTAGTAGTAGTGCCACTGCTGGCGAAAGGTGAAGCCGAGGATAGCGGGCCGATTGATCCCGAAGATGCCATTGGGGCCTCCCGTGACCACCAGCCCGGTCAGCTTCTCCTCCAGGAATTGGAGGCCGGGGATCCTGGCCAGAAACACCAGGCTGCTGGCATCGTTGCGCAGGGCGATGCGCACGATCTCCCCAAAGCCAATGGTCACGATGCAGAGGTAGTCGCCTCGCAGGTGCAATATGGGCCGGCTGATCAGAATACCGAAAACAGCCGACACCAAGCCAGCGACAGGCAACAGCAAGAGGGTCGGGATGTCGTAGCGGCTGCTGAGTATGGCCGTCGTGTAAGCTCCCACGGCGTAGAAAGCAGCGTGACCGAGCTGAAACAGCCCCGCGTAGCCCAAAATGATATTGAGGCTCAAACCCAGCAGGGCGTAAACGAAGAAGAAGTTGACCACCTGGATCCAGCGGACGCTCCGAACAATCCACGGGAACAAGAGGATCAGGGCAGCCAATGCCAGGTACAGATAGCGTTCATCCAGTTTTCGCAAACGAGCAATCAAGTCTTTCACGGGAACCCTCTCCCATCACAACTTCTCTGCTACTCGTTCTCCGAGCAGCCCCGTCGGACGGATGATCAGGATCACCACCAGCACAAAAAAGGCGATGGCGTTCTTCCAGGCATCGGACACGAAACCAGTGGCCAGCGCCTCGACCACCCCCAGGATCAGCCCTCCGATCATGGCTCCGGGGATGTTGCCGATCCCTCCCAGGATGGCGGCGGTAAAGGCCTTCAGGCCGTATCCCCACCCCAGCGTGAAGTAAATGCGCCCGTAGTAGAGGCCGACCATGATCCCGCCGGCCGCACCCAGGGCTGGCCCGATGAGGAAGACCACCATGATGATGCGGTAAACATTGATTCCCATCAACCTGGCGGTGTCATGGTCCAACGACACAGCGCGCATGGCTGTGCCCACCCTGGTGTACTGAACAAAGAAATACAAGCCAGCCATCAGGAGAGCGGCGATGACCAACATCACCACCTGAATCAGCGAGACCCTCGCTCCGCCGATCTCCCAGATCACATCCGGGATGATGGCCTTGAACTCCTCAGGATACGTCCTGTACCTGGCCCCATAAAGAAGCATCACCGCATTCTGAAAGAAGATAGAAGCGCCCAGGGCAGAGATCACGGGAGGCAATCGCCCGGCACGATACAGAGGGCGATAGGCGACCCGTTCCAGCACGATCCCTATTCCCGCTACCAGAGCCATGACGACCAGGAAGATCAGCAGGAGGAATAGCAAGCTGGCCGAGGCACCGGCATTGACCACCACCCCCATCAAAGTAACCAGCCCCAGGTAAGCGCCCAGCATGAAGAGATCGCCGTGGGCGAAGTTGATCAATTTAAGCACGCCGTAGACCATCGTATAGCCCAAGGCGATCAGGGCGTAGAACGACCCGATGGTCAGGCCGTTGATGAGTTGTTGTAAGAGTTGTCCCATATCTGCCCTTTCCCCCCTGCTTAGTACACCTCATCGTGTGTACCGATGTCAATAAAGACAATCATGTCCTCACCCGACCCTGGATCAGGTTCGAAAGCGAACACGATCCGGCAATCATACTCGACCCAGCATGCCCACAGACCTTCAAGTCGCCCCCGAAGCTTGTGCGTCTTCAGCTCCGGGTCAAACACATTCCGTACCAGCAACTCCAATACTTCCAATATGCGCTGACGCAAATGGGGGTTCTTACGAGTCCGCCGCTTGAAGGCTCGCCGAAAACTGGTGCTCCAGGCTAGTGTTCTCATTGCTCAGTCCTGAGCTTCATCAAGGGGCTCAGCCAACAAGTCGCGTCGTAGCTCCTCAACGGTGCCATACTGCGCTTGACCTTCCCGTACAGCCTGCAAGGTCTCCGCTGCATGGCGAGCGATTTCAGCACGCCGACGCTCAGTCAGACGATGGTGGATCAGATCAATCAGTGTCTCCTGATCCTCCGGCGGCAGCGCTTCAACGACATCAATCGCCCTTTGAAAGGGTGAAGAAACCAATTGACTCATGCTCTCCCTCCACTACCCCGTTCCTCCACTGATGCTACACGTCGAGCGTTTGAACTCTCACCTCGAACTCTTCATGCAAGAAAGGGGAGTTCGGGAACGAACTCCCGAACTCCCCCCAAAGAGCGAGAAACCTACCTGACCATCTCGAACTCACCGGCATCGGTGATGATGTAGGCTACGTGCACCGTGCCCTTGCGGTCGCCCTTCTCATCGAAGCCAATGATGTTACCCGTCACACCGGAGTAGTTTGCGAACTCGTTGTGCAGGTACTCGGCCATCTTCGCCGAATCGGTGGAGTTGGTTTTCTCCATGGATTCCACGATGACTTTCATGGCATCCCCCGCCATGACCCACCAGATGCTGTCGGGTGACTCGCCGTACTTGGCTACGAAGTCGTCGTAGAACTTCTTGGCCACATCGCCGGGGATGTCCTTGGGCAGTGGCTCAGTGGTGATGTAGGTGCCCTTGGCGGCATCCAGGCCGGCGATCTCGATCATCTCCGGGTTGTTACAGGCATTGCCCATCACCCACTGGAAAGTGGCGCCCAGCTCCTTGGACTGCTTGAGCAGCAATCCGCCCTGCGGGTGATAGCCGGTGAAGTAGACCACGTCGGGACCCAGGCCATCAATCTTGGTCAGAATGGGCTTGAAGTCGGTGTCCTCAGGGTTGATAGCATCGAAGATCACCACATCCAGCCCGGCTTCCTCTGAGTAGCGCTTGGCATGCTCAGCCAGGCCCTGGGCGTAGGTCGAGTTGTCGTGGATGATGCCAACCTTGCTGGCCCCCAGGTTGTCCTTCATGAAGGTGGCGGCGAACAGAGCCTGGCGGTCGTCCAGGAAGCAGACGCGGAAGAAGCGCTGGAAGCCTTTCTGCGATAGCCGGGTGGCTGTCGAGGACGGCGTGATCTGCAACAGACCGGCCTCGTTGTAGATCTCCGAAGCAGGCTCGGTGCAGGTGGAGCTGTAGCTCCCTGCCACAGCCTTGACCCCGGCTGACACCAACTGGTTGGCGCACTTGGACGATTCGTCGGGCTTGCCCACGTCGTCGCACTTGACGATCTCGATCTTACGTCCACCCAGGATGCCCTTCTCGTTGATCTGCTCTACCAACAGGTCCACCACCTTAACGAAGCCCTCGCCCTCGTAGGCGTACTCGCCGGTGATGGGGGCTTGCAGACCGATCTTGACAGGCTCCTGGGCCGCCTGCTGGCAGCCACCTGCCATGGATAGCACCAGCAGTAGGGTGATCGGAACCAATAGCTTCTTAAACATGACTTTGCTCCTCCTTATGTTTTTGAGCAGACTCCTGCCTTGTGGAGTCAACTTCCTGCCCCCATCCAGTGAGAAGGGGACAATCCAATGGATCCGATTGAGACACTCTTTCGCCTTCCACATCCCCCCTTTCATGTATTGAAACACCACGACTCAACGAGACTTCAGGCAGAGGAAACGTCTATACAATCAAAGCGGATTGCCAGATCGGCGACGATGCAAGTTGGACTACCCAATTGGAGGAAACTCTATCACATGAGGAAAAGCATCACTACGATTGATGTGGATTTCACCAGATTGACTCCATTTTAGCACAGAAGTGCCGAGAAGTCAAAGCACCCTACTTCAGCTTCTCCTCCCCGCCGAACTCCCGATACGGGCTCAATTCCTCCAGCGTCTTCTCATCCTCCGGCGTCAGCTCTTCCTGCACCATGCGGCTCAATAGAGAGCCTACTCCCGGCCCCAACATATAGCCCTGCCCACACATGCCAACAGCGTAGATGTATCCGGCCAATTCCCGCATCCGCCCGATAAGAGGGAATCCATCCGGCGTCATCGGATAAAGCCCCCGCCAGGTTCGGCGCACGCGGATGTTGGCCAGCTTGGGCATTAGGCCCACCATGCGTGGCGCGATCATGGGCAGGAATTCGGAGGTCTCCCGGCGGTCGGTGCCCACAATAGGTGGCTCCGGCGTGATGCAGAAGAGAAGCGCGCCCGTCCCATGCTGATAGAAGTAGTAGTTCTTGGAGCCCTCGACGGGGCGGATGTCCACGATCATCGGCTCCACGAAGCGCGCCACCGGCTCGGTGATGCCCGCCTCATGGCTGTCTGGCGACACCGGCGCGTCCAGCCCGGACATCTGGGCTACCGCTCGCGCCCAAGGGCCAGCAGCGTTGATCACCGTCTCCGTGGCGTAGCCTCCCTGGTCAGTACGGACGCCGACCACCTTTCCTCGACGGCGGATAATGCCGGTAACCCGCTCGCGGAAACGGAACTCGGCTCCCCACTCCCTGGCGCGGGTGTAGAACGCATGTGCAGTCAGCAGGGGCGATGCAGACCCATCTCCAGGTGAATAGGTCCCACCAATGAGGTGCTCAGGCTGCAAATCTGGGATCACCTCCAGCAGATCATGCCGATCCAGCCAGCGGATACCCAACCCATAAGCCTGCTGAATCTTCAACAGGTCCTTGAGGACACGCTCCTCCCGCTCTCGGTAGGCGACGAAAGAGTAGCCTCCCTGAACCCACTCGATGTCATCCCCATAGGTCTCCTCCCAGGTGGAGAATACCTCAATAGACTTGAGGCAAAGGCGAATCTTCGATGGCGCCGAGTGGGTGGCGCGGATGCCGCCGATAGCCGCCTTGTTGGACCCCTGTCCGGGGCTGGCGAATTGATCAATGACCAGTAGCTTCAGCCCGGCCTGAGCCATGAAGAACGCCGTCGGCAGCCCGACACTTCCTGCACCGATGATGATGACGTCGTAGACCTGGGTCGTCATGCACACCTCTCCTACAGTCCGCCTTCGTCCAGGTCCGTGGCGTGGGTGACTGGCACTTCCTCGGCCAGCCCCTCCCCGACGGCGATGCCAGCGAAGGCCCCCAACGGCACTTCGATGAACAGCGGACGCTGCGTGTTCTCCCTCACGTCCTCCAGCGAGACGCCTTCCTCGCGAAAGAGACGCTTGATCAGGTTGGTGCACGTCTTGCCACCACAGGCCCCCATCCCGGCCCGCGTCACCGCCTTGAGGTGGTTCATATCTCGCACGCCAGAGCGGATGAGATCGCGGATATCCCCCGCCGTCACCCGCTCACAGCGGCAGATGATTTCATCGCTGGGAATGTGCACGACGGCCCGCTCCAGCGACTCTGTCACCCAGGGATCCTGCACGCGGATGCCCGCGATGCGCCTGGCGATCTCGTGGGGCGCTTTCACCCGCACCAGCAGCGCTCGGTCGGCGAACTTAGTCTTGCGCACCTTCACCACCCTCACGTTGCCCAACACCTTCCCCTCGGTGTCCAGCACCGTGACGATGTCGCCTTCGTCAATGGTCTCCTCGGAGAACTCGTAGGGAATGGTCACCGTAGGGTACTCGGCGTCCCTTCGGTAGTCCACCATCGTAATGGCCAGTCCAGGGCAGATGGCGACACACTGCTCGCAGCCCAGACAATCCTGGCCGATGTACTCCGGCAGACCCCGGATGTCGCTCTCCTCAATGATGATACAGCCCTTCGAGCAGACGGAGGTACAGGGATTGCACGGGATCTCCTGAGCGCAATGAAGCACCGGGAAGACGCCATCTTCTTTTTCCGGGATGTCCTCGGTGACTACCGCGCCGGGCCGCGATTTGAGCACCTCGGCGGTGCGATGCCACTCCGGCGGCACTTCCCCCACGTCCCGCCCCAGCGCTTTGGCGATTTCCAGCCCCCGGATGCGCCCCATGAACATCGCCGCCGATGCCTCGGCGATCTCCTCGGCGTCCCCCGCTGCGTAGACCGGCAAGCCGAACTCCTCCGCCTTGTGGAAGAACTCGTCCACTGGATCCAGGCCCACGGCGACGAGCACGGTGTCACATTCGAACGTCTGCTCCGTGTCGGGGATGGGCTGCCAGTTCTCGTCTATCTGGGCGATAGTGACCGACTCAACCTCATTCGTGCCGTTGGCATTGAGGACGGTGTGCGAAGTGTAGATGGGCACACCCAGGCGAGCCAGCTTGTCCTTGTGGACCTTGTAGCCGGAGCACTCAGGCAGAGCCTCGCACAGACCAACGACCTGGATGCCGGCCTGGAGCGCGTGATAGCCGGCGATCAGCCCCACGTTTCCCCCACCGACGATAAACAAGCGGTCGGAGGACTTCACCAGATCCCGATTGACCAGCGTCTGGAAGGCCCCCGCGCCATAGACGCCCGGCAGCGTGTTCCCCTTGAAGGCCAGCGACTTCTCTCGCGCGCCCGTCGCCACCAGCAGAATGTGAGGGCGAACCAGAACGTAGTGACCCTCCCGCAGCAGCCCCACCTTCCGATCAGAGTAGACGGCCAGCGCCGTGGTGTTGAGCCAGACCTGGACGTTCTCGTAGTCGCTCACTTCTTGCTCCAGCTTCCTGGCGATGTCAATGCCGCGCGTCCCGGCGTAGCAGGCCTCGATGGAGCCGAAGAACTTGTGCGTCTGGAGCACCAACTTCCCACCCAGACGGTGCTTGTCGTCCACGATGAGCGACCGCACCCCCGCCTTGCCCAGCTCGATGGCCGCCGAAAGCCCTGCCGGCCCAGCGCCGATGATCAAACACTCGACATCAGCGACACTGATCTCCTGCGTTTCGAGCGCCGTTTCGACGTCGGGCAGCACCGGCTTCCCGTCCATCGGCTCGACCCGCATTGCCGCCTCCACCGGCGTCATGCAGGACTTGACTGGCAGGCCGTTGGCCATCACCAGGCACTGCGCACACTGACCGTTGGCGCAGAAAATGCCCTGGGGCGCACCATCCTTGGGGTGATGCCCAAAGATGCGCACGCCGTTAGCAAAAAGGGCCGAAGCGATGGTCTCTCCTTCACGCGCCACCATCGGTCGGCCCTGCCAGGTGAACTCCAACATCGGTTGATCCTCGACGGTGAGGATCGGGTGCTCACGAATGCGATAGTCCGCCATACGTGCTCTTCCTTTGACTGGATGCGCTTCTGCTGCGCGCTTCTCGCCATTGAGAAATACAAACCGATTTTATCACAATCCGCTTGGGATGTCAAACAGCAAAGCTAAACGGCGCGGCTTTCTCCCGTGAACTCCCCGGTCTCGAATCTCTCCAACTGGAAGGGGCCCAGATCGAAGTCCGTCTGGCCGCTGGTGATGAGGTCCGCCAGGATGCGGCCCACAGCGGGCGACTGCTGGAAGCCGTGACCACTGAAACCCACGGCGCAGTAGAAGCCCTCCACCCCGCCGACGTCCTTGCCAATGATGGGATTGTCGTCGGGGGTGATGGAGTAAAGACCACCCCATCCGCGCATGAAGTCCGCCCGGTCGAGGACTGGTGCACGATGAGCGGCCTTTTCCGCCACCTTCACCAGGAACGCCAGATCGAAATTAGTGTTGAAGCTGGGAGGCTCCTCATGATCGCTCATGCCCATCAGAATGCTCGCTCCTTCCCGACGGAAGTAGAAACTGGGAGCAAAGTCAATGATCAGAGGAGTCTGCTTAGGCAGCTCGTCGAAGGGTGCGGTAACGAAGACCTGGCGACGATAAGGCACGGCGGGCAACTCCAGCCCGACCATCCGTCCCACCTGTGCCGCCCACGGCCCGGCCACGTTGATCACCACCGGAGTCGCGATCTCGCCCTGGTTGGTCAACACCGCCCTCACCTTCTCATTGCTTACCTTTATGTCGAGAGCTTCCGTCTCCTGGAGGATCTTCACCCCCAGACGCCTGGCCTGCTTGGCGAAGCCCATAGCCACGCTGTAGGGATCGGCATAGCCATCGCGAGGACAGAACGTACCACCCACCAAGTCTTTCAGATAGAGATAGGGAGCCAGGTCACCGATCTCCGCTGGCGAGAGCAGACGTACCGGCACGCCCATACGTTGTTGTATCGCCACATTGGCCCGGAATTCAGCCCAGTCCTGTGATTCAGTAGCCAGGAACAGATAGCCATGCTGCCGGAAATCTATCTCCGTCTCGAACTCTTCGGCAAAATGCTCAAAAACCGCGAGGCTCTCCATGGACATGCGGATATTGGCCTCGATAGAGAACTGCAATCGGATGCCACCGGCCGACAGGCCCGTAGAGCCGGAGGCCACTTGATTCTTCTCCACCAGCACGACGCCCTGGCAGCCTCGTTTGGCCAGGTGGTAGGCGGTGCTGGTCCCCATAACCCCACCGCCGATGATCACTACATTTGCTTTCTCCATCATTTCTCCTAAACTAACGTAAACTCCCAGGCGCACCAGTATTCGTCGGGATGCGGATCGTGCGGGCAGGCGATGCAGCGGGTTTGGAAGCGGGGGTCAATAGTACGAGCGAAGTTGGTGTATTCCACCAGGCCCACCGGTTTGCAGGGAAAATCTGGGCGGCCATCTCGTTGGCGCGCCGCCTGTACCCGGCACTCGTTCATGCGAAAGACGATGGTGCGCTCATTTACATCTATGACCTCCTGCACGTTCAGGAAAGCGTAGAGGCGGTATTGCAGCGCTTCTTTGAGAGCGGGAATCCCGCCGCCAGGCTCGATCCCCAGATGCCGCATGATGCGCTTGGCCTCAATGACCGTGAACCTCTCCCAGGCCTTGGCGTCCAACTCGATGGCCGTCTCCATGTCGAAAGCCCCTTCGACAGCCAGAAACCAAAGCCCATCGTGGGCCAGCCAGTTCTTGGCCGCGTTCTCTAGCAGGCCGATCAGTTCTTCTTTGGATAGTTGACGCAACAGATCGCGGTGAGTCATCGTGTCAGCTCCTGAGGTGGTACTCTTTCTTCCCCTACACCCAACTGACTCAGCAAGACACGAACTGTGAACAGAAACTCACCCGGTTGCTGCACGGTAATGGCGTCAGCAGGCGGTGAGTAATGGCGTACATTGAAAGTCAAGAGATAGGGACATCTCTCCCGCAGCGCCGCGACCAGGATAGGTAAATCCTTCGGGTCGGCCTGGCCGGCATAAGGGAGCAGATCATCTAGCTCCGGATCGGGCACCACGCGAAGGCAGCGGGTAACCAGCAAGCGGAGCTCAGGCAGTTTTGCGGGTAGCTTGTCGGCCAGATTGCGCTCCACCTCAGTCACAGCCTGCTGAGACGTGACGCACTCGATCAGGGTGATTTCGCCCATGCGCAGTACGACGTGACTGGCACCGTGCTCGGACGGTGCGGCTGCCCCAGCGAAGATGACGTCGGCGTCCAGGAACACGCTTGGCTTACGAATCCTGGCCACCGTACTTCTCCGCCGTGTAGCGTTCGCGTTGCTCGCGCAGTCCTTTGAGCATCTCCTCCACGCTCAATCCCGCCTCAATGCGCGCTCGCTCGATCTCTCGTGCCAGCTCGGGCACCATGGGCGCCATCGGGGTCAGCACGAAAATGCCATCCAGGTCTACCAGGCGGAAGGTATCACCCGGCCTGATGCTATAGCGCTCACGCAGCTCAACAGGCAAAGTTAGCGTACCCCGCTGACGCACCTGTACGGTAGCATCCATCGCATCATCTCCTATCTGTATTTCTGCTTTATCTGATTTCCAGCGTAATCTGATTATACACTAGAGGGATGTTGGAGTCAAGTGTCAATCTTTGAGGCGGTACTCTCTTATACGCCCGTCGTGCCAGAGAAGCAAAGCCGGGCAGAGGGGATGATCGCGCTCCGCTGCGTCACGACGCACCTGGCCACCGATGGCAGCCACGTGGGCCGGGTCGCGGTCGCTGAAGGCGATCAGGAAATCGCGGTTGGGAATGCCGATCAACCTCAGCGCACCTTATACACGTTCAGCCCCACTTTTACGTCAGAATGGGGATCAGGCAGCGGCTGGTTGCCTTTGGTGGAGGCGATGATGGTACTCTTGCCCGACGCGCTTTGCCCGAACGTCTTGCTCAGGTCCACCTTGATGATGAGAATGCTGCCCTCAATCTTCATTTCGACGTTGACCATTTGTAGTGTTCTCCTTTGCTTTATCTGATTTGAGGGACGGCTTGGATCACGATAGCCACGAAAGGCCACGAAAAGCGCGAAAATCTTTTCGTGTGTTTCGTGACCCAGATTGCAGTCCATGGCCGTCAGCCCTTCGAGGTGCGTGACGTTGCAGGCGTTGTTGATATGTCTGCCCGCCGTCCGGCACGGTAGAGTTCACGCCGCAACCACTCTTTCCACGATATCACGATATGATATACTGAGGTGTTCACCCAACTCACAGCAACAGAACAGGCCCAGAAGCGAACTCCGTGAGCATCAAGAACCGGGGCAGGACAGTGATCGCAAAACCCGCTCACACAAATGCGCTGTGTGGTCTCTCCGTATCACGCAGCACCTCAATGATCTCGTTGTAGCGGGACATTGGGTGGGTGCAATGAGCGATACATTCTGTGGCATGCATCCGTGCCAGTACTCGGTGGCGATGTTCTCCTGCCCAGATGTCAGCCAATGTTATGCCTCGCTCGTAGTTCACCTGGCCGAAGCTCCAGTTGTCCAAGAAGCGCAGGTTACAACAACCGTACACTTGGCCGTCAGCAGCGACCACGGCCAAGAGCGGCGAAGCCCAGCACACGCTCAGCCGGTGTTCGATGGGTAGATCGGTTCTGAATTGGTGATCCCGACGACCCGAAGGATCTAAATTCGCGCTCTGATCTGTTGACCGTTCGGCGTCGCCTACCCAAGCGCCCACCAATACATCCATTGAGCCTGTGTAGGTCCGAGCAGCAACAGCCAATGCTTGCCGAAGCTCAGCTGCCTGGGCAGGGGGCATGGTGGAGGTCCGGCCCACCTCCTCGAAAAAGGGCGGACGGATCAACACGTAAGCGACTCCGAGCCTCTCCCCCAAAGTGATAGCTTCCGGTATCACGGGAATCATGGCGTAATCCATGGCAAAGCTGAGACCCACAATGGGATGTCGCGCATTGCAAAGCGACATCAACCCTTCCACTCCCGCGACGACCTCCTCAAAATCCCAGCTGCCGTGGATGCGACGGTGTGTTTCTGGTGTGGGCCCGTCTATTGATATGCGTACATAGCTGGGGCACTGGGCCAAGGCTTCTGCCATGCCTGGCTTGAGCAGGCGACTGCCATTGGTCACAACCCCAACCTTGAAGCCTAGCGCCCATGCTCTCTGCACCAACTCAGGGAAGTCCGGGTGAAGGGTCGGCTCACCACCTCCTTTGAACACAACACCTTGCACCCCAAAGCCATTGACCTTAAACGTCGTCAGTTCTTCCAGGAGCCGCCACAGAAAGTCTCGGCTGGCAGTCACCGGACGGTGTGATGGGTCGACACACCAGAAACAGTGGTGGTTGCAGTAGGCCACCGGGTCTAGTTCCACTGTGACCGGGGCTATATCCTCGCCGGCAGCCAGTACTCGCAACCGATCAGTGTGATGCCAGATTTTGAGTGGGTTGAATTCGCGAAAGCGTAAGTCGTCAGGCATGGTTTACGATCTAGACTTATGTTTCCTCGATCGGTAGGGCCTTCTTCCACATAGTCTCAAACTCGTTTTGGAATATCCAAAATAATCTTTTGTCACGTTCCTCTGACAGTGAAAACGTGGGGCGATGACGTCCGTCAGCACGAAACATACCGAGCTCCACAAAGGCTATACCTTTTTCGCTCGTTGGGTTGACAAGAATCAATGTTAAGGCCGGCAGGTAGTCAATCGTACGGACCTTCAGGCTCCCTCGCTCGAGCTGAGAACAGAGTCTCAACATCCGCTCGATTAGGTCTTCAATCTGGGCTTGCAGCAGAACAGGATTGTTGGGGCGATCCCATTCTGCACTATCCGCAATCATCTTCACTGCCCCATTCCTCGGATCGACTAGCATTAACCGGACGACACCGCTTTCCCTGTTCCGGAGCACCTCCATGAGCAAGTCATGGTAATCTTCCCAGATACGCTCGCAGGTGCGAGATAGCACCCACACTTCCCTAGCCGATGACAGGCTCTGGCTGATTTCTTCCACCCAATTCCCATACGGCATGAGAATCTGATCGATAGATGGCCTTTCCAAGCGTTCCAGAATCTCCTCCGTGGCCTGTTGCAAATGACTGGCTGTCGTGCGGTTTCGCAGCAGGCTGATGGCGATCAGTGACAAGATGGTCAGGGTAGCTGCTGTCACAATCTCTGGGCTCACGTTATCAAAGAGACTAAGCAAAGCAACCACCACTGCCCCTCCAATAGTCAAAACAATGTCCAGGTTTTTCTTGAGTGATATCCAAATCCTCGTCATTCTTTTCCTCCTTTCTCTGTGATAAATAGTGCACATTTGGATCTAGTATACTCAAAATCGGGTCTTCATGACCTT